>JBCCXG010000115.1:0-12105 GCA_039191945.1 Bacteroidota bacterium | reverse complement strand
GTAGTCAGACAGGTCCACCTCGGTGCCGGTCCCATTGTAAATCTCGACGTAAGTGTTGCGAAAGCCACCTTCCGAACTGCTGGTCACGCGCACCTCCGACAGAACAAGATCTGTGGTCATGGGTGGCTCATCATCGCTCCCTTCCGGCAATACAAGCTTAGTCTCGCAACCGGCGAGGAGCAATAGTCCGACCATCCAGAGCCACCCCCTCCTCATGGCTTCGGTGTGTAGGTTCCAAGGTTGCTGAAATCCGACTTATCCTGTACGATCCACTGAGAGTCCTCCGTAGTCGTCCCCGCAGAGGCGGTCCAATCGGTCGATGGATCCGCGACAGTCCACTTCCTCCAAAGCACCTGATCCCTGGAAGCCACAGCGACACCCGCGATATCCCAGGCATTTCCCGGATCATCTGCCCCATCACGGGTAAATGGCTCACCATATTGATCAATCAACTGAAAGCCACTTCCAGAGTCCTTGAATAGCCCAACCGCGTCGTCACCATTCGCCGTGAAGGCACTCCACTCATAATCGGGATCGACCACAAGGGCTGGGTCCGTGTTGGAGCGAGCGATCACGATCACTGCTTCATGGGCTAGTGTCCCTTCGAAAGTCAATTGTGTCGTCTCATCATAAGACCCGCTGTTGCCATTCGAGGCGTACTGAACGGCGTAGTTCGTCAGGTCCACATCCGCTCCGGTGCCGTTGTAAATTTCAAGGTAGGTGTTGCGGAAGCCTCCGTCCTCTGCCGTACTGGTCACCCTCACCTCTGAGATGATCAGATCGTTCGTAGATGGAGCATCGCTCTCCGGCTCTTCAGGCGTGAAATCCACCGTATCTGGTGGGAAGGTTCGGATATTAGAGAAATCTTCTTTATCGGCCACGATCCACTCCGACCCAATGGTGGTCGTTCCGGCAGATTGCGTCCAATCGGTGTTGGGATCCATGACCGGAAATTTGCGCAGCAGCACGAAGTCCTTAGAGGCGTCGGTCACTCCAGCAATGTCCCAAGCATCGCCGGGATTATTGGCATCGTCATACGGTTCGCCGTACTGGTCAATGACTTCGAAGGTGCCCCCATTGTCCTTCACAAGTGCCACGCCATCATCCCCATCGGCAGTCAATGACCCCCACACATAGTCGGGATCAACCAGGATGTCAGGGTTGGTATTCTCTCGGGCGACCAAAATGAAACTTTCATTCTCTAGCGTGCCATCGAAGGTGACCTGGGTACTTTCATCCCATGCTCCATCGTTGCCGTTGTTCGCGTATTGCAATCCATACTGCGTCAGGTCCACGGCGGCTCCGGTGCCGTTATAGATCTCCACATAAGTATTGCGAAAGCCGTCTTCCTGCGTGCTGGTGACCCGCACTTCCGAAATGACGAGTTCATTCGTCATTGGCGGTGTATCACCGGGAGGTGGTTCCGTAGGGTCCTCAGGCTCGAAACTCACCGTGTCCGGGGTAAACGTGCGAAGGTTAGAGAAGTCTGCTTTGTCTGCCACGATCCATTCGGATCCGACCGTCGTCGTACCCGCCGCCTGCCGCCAGTCGGTATTCGGATCCGAGACCAGGAATTTTCTCAATAGGACGAAATCTTTCGAAGCCTCGGAAACCCCGGCGATATCCCAAGCTCCATCCGGATCATTGCTATCATCATAAGGTTCGCCATACTGGTCGATGACCTCGAATAAGCCGCCATCGTTTTTGACCAATGCCACTCCATCGTCACCATTGGCCGTCAGGGCGCCCCATACGTAATCGGGATCGGCCAGGATATCGGGGTCGGTGTTTTCACGGGCGACCAAAAGGAAGCTTTCATTATCCAGCGTCCCTTCAAAAGTGAGTTGACTACTTTCGTCCCAATTGCCACCGTTTCCATTGTTAGCATACTGCAGCCCGTATTGCGTCAGATCCACTGCCGTCCCCGTTCCATTATAAATCTCTACGTAGGTATTTCGAAAGCCTCCATCCTCCGAGGTGCTGGTCACCCGAACCTCGGAAATGATCAGGTCATTCGTCGCAGGAAATTCATCTTCGGGTGGCGGCGGTCCGGAGCCATCTTCCGGTTCGAAATCATCACCCGCTGGGGTCCAGTTGCCAATGTTGGAGTAATCCTCCTTATCTCTTACCACCCACTCTGAACCAATAACCGTCGTACCCGCAGATTGGGTCCAGTCGGTGTTAGGGTCCTCCACCAGGTACTTCCGCCAAAGCACCGTATTCCGGGAAGCATCGTCTTCCCCCGCAATGGGCCATCCCGTACCTGGGTCAGTCTCCGAAGTATATGGCTCCCCGTATTGATCAATGATTTGGAACGTGCCTCCATCATTTTTGACCAGCGCGATGCCATCATCGCCATTGGCGGTCAGGGCGCTCCAAACAAAGTCGGCATCGACCAGCTCCGGATTGGTGTTCTCCCGTGCCACAATGATCACCTCACCTGAAGGAAGCGTACCCGAAAAGGTGATCTGTGTGCTTTCGTCCCAAACCCCATTGCTCCCGTTGGAAGAATACCACGCCCCGTAATCCGACAGGTCGACATCCATGCCGGTGCCGTTATAAACCTCGAAGTACGTGTTGCGAAAGCCTCCATCTTCAGAAGTACTCGTGACCCTAACTTCTGAAATGATCAAATCTGTAGTGGGAGGCGGAGGGGTGTCCGGATTCTCTGGTATGACCAGCTTGGTTTCACAAGCCACCAAAACCACGGCTGGTAGGAATAGTTGTAGCGTTCTCAATTTCATTGGGCTAGGCGAATCTCACGCTGCTTGCTTCACTTGCGCGCCTTCTGGCAATATAACGACTTCCCATAAATCCTTGGTTATCGCTGCAATAACAAATTCCATATACAAATTTCGGCCGCTAACCTGGCTTGTTCTTCGTTCCCGTCGATGCGGATAGGGCACATAGTAAGCGAGAGTTAGTCGAGCTTTTGAGGTTACGGCCCGGTAAAAAAGCGCGCGTAGCCCGACAGCCTAAGCGTAGCGGATGGCACAGAATTTGTAAAAGCAGGTTTCTCAAAAAGGTCAACACTTAATTACTATTCAACATGAAAAGATCCATATCTCTTGCACTCGTGATTGCGGCGATTGGAGCCACCATAAGTTGCGGAGACGATGACTCCGAAGTATCCCCGGAAATCCAATTCACTTACGACTTTACGTCGGGTACCGAGGGCTGGACGGGAGACTTTGCGGACTATCCCAATGACGAGGGTGTCGAGGAGTTTTACGAACTCGATTTCACGCACTCCACACTACCTGAACCCCTGGAAACGAACTTAGGCTCGCTCAAGCAGTCGGGTAGCAACCGCAGTGACGATTTGTTCATGTTTGTCAAAAAGCAAGTCACGGGGCTTGAGCCTAACCAAGACTATGCGGTGACCATCCGAATTGAAATTGCCACGGATGCGGCCAGTGGTGCGGTCGGTATAGGAGGCGCACCTGGCGAGAGCGTCTATCTCAAGGCCGGAGCAACGGCAATTGAGCCCAGAAAGGTATTGGACGATACGGACAATCACTTCCGCATGAACATCGATAAGGGCAATCAAAGCCAGGATGGCGATGACATGAAGAACATCGGCGACTTTGCCAATGGTACGGATGAGTTCACTTATGTATTGAAGACCCTGGAAACTAACATTCCTCTTTTGGCGACCGCTGATTCCAACGGCGAGCTATGGGTAACTGTGGGTACAGACTCAGGGTTCGAAGGGATCACCACGATCTACTACAATACGATCGAGGTGTCTATCAACGCCATCATCCAATAAAGCACTCTGTCAGTTCTTCCAATCCTTCGTTGTGAACTTTTGACCGCCCACAGAGGCTTCGTACATGAGGCCTCCTTTGGCCATGGTATAGACCGCAACCCCATCATTGTATGGGGCATCCAAAGAGGCACCGGCCGTCACCGCCACGGCAGAGGCTTGTGCGGACAGCTTCACTTTGCCTTCGACGAAGTTGGTATATGCACGCTCGTCCACAAACAGCACAACCTCCGAAAAGGCCTGGCCTCCGGCCTGGAATCCAACGGTGACTTGCGTGATGGTGGCACGGTATTGCGGGTCATCATCTTTTGAAAAGCACCCCGTCTCCGTGCGCTCCTCCGACCCCAAGGCCACCTTTCCCGACTGACGGAAAGATGGCGTATCCGTAGGCCTCATCAAAGCGGTCGGCCATGCGGTCATTGGTTGATATGAAGTCGGTCTTAGTGTCTTCGCACTTCCGGATGCGTTCTTTCTCTTTGTTATTTTGTGCAAAGGCGGTGACGCTCAAAAGGAGCAACGTCACAGGGATAATGGTTCGTCGTCTCATTGATCATGGTTTGCCAGTAAATGTAGTGAAGTGCCACTTCTTCTGCCAAGCCTTTTTGAAGCTAACGGGAGCCTCGCCTGCCACTGAGGAGATATAAATCCATCCGTGTCCACAAGAGTCATGAATGTACTATCCTTGTAAGTAACCCTAACCAACGCACATGAGCTCCCCCACGCAGCAAACGATCGACACCGCGCTCAAACTAGCCTTTCTTGCGGCGATTATCGCAATTAGCTATCTGATTGTGTCTCCATTTGGCAGCATCATGGTGTGGTCTATCATACTCGCCATGGCCTACGATCCGCTTTACTTCCGCATGGCAGATCGTTTCGGAGGCAATTTCAAGCTCTCCGCAATCATCGTCGTACTGCTTGGCATATTGACCATTGTGGTGCCGGCCTGGCTGTTTATGGAGTCTATCGTCGAGGGTGTCAAGGTCGTCCGGACCTCTTTTGGGGCAGGCACGTTGACCATTCCTGAGCCTAAACCCTCTGTGGAGGAATGGCCCTTTATCGGCGAATCCCTCTACGAAAACTGGCACGAGGCCTCCGACAATCTACAGGGCACGATTGTGAAATATCAGCATCAGCTAGGTAAGATTGGTAACTCACTGCTGAAAGGATTGCTCAGTGTCGTCAGCAGTGTCCTTCAGTTTGTTGTCGCGACCATCATCGCAGGTATCCTCCTCGTGACCAAAGGAACGAAAGAGAGTTCCATCAAGCTCTTCAATAAGCTCATGCCGCACCGAGGGGATGAAGTGGCGGAGATCGCGCAGAAAACCGTAAATAATGTTGTCAAAGGCGTGCTGGGTGTCGCGATGATTCAGTCCTTTCTTTTGGGCGTTGGGATGTTACTCGCGGGCATACCCTACGCGGGCCTCTGGACACTGCTCATTTTCTTCCTGGCTGTACTGCAGATGCCAGTCATGTTAGTGACGATTCCGGTGATTATCTACCTGTTTGCTACGGTGGAGACGCTTCCTGCCGTACTTTGGACCATTTACCTGATGGTCACCGGATTGTCTGACAATGTGCTCAAGCCTCTCCTGCTGGGTCAGGGTGCCCCGGTACCCATGTTGGTCATCTTCTTAGGCGTACTTGGCGGATTTATCTCCATGGGCTTCATTGGCTTATTCATCGGAGCGATCATGCTTTCGCTCGCCTACCGATTGTATTTGATGTGGGTGAATGCGCCTTCAGAGAGTTGATTCGCCTACGGCGAGTTGATAAGTTGAGTTGTTTAGTTTATTGGTTTAACGGTGAGTTGATAGGTTTTTTAGTTTATTGGTTTATTGGTTGTTAAGTGAAAAACTCCCAAACTTTTCAACTCCCTCAACTATTCAACTCCTCAACCCGCCGCAGGCGCAACAACTCTTCAACTTTTCGACTCTCAACTTATCAACTCTCCACCCTCAACCTAATTCCGATTTCTCTTCTCCCTGAAGTCCAGATACTCCTGCAAAAACCGGTCGTTGAGCTCGTCACTATCGCCATAGTAAGTCCTTAGTTCGGCAAGTCGCGCATGGAGCTGCTCGCGTGCCTGCGCATAGCTCTCATCACCGTAGACATTGCGCATCTCGTTGGGATCAGCTTCCAGATCGTACATTTCCCACTCGTCGATGTCATAATAAAAGTGCATCAACTTGTACCTATCGGTGGCCACGCCATAGTGGCGCTTGACCATATGAGCTCCAGGATACTCGTAATAAGTGTAATACACCGCATCCCGCCATTCGCTGGATTGACCACTGACCAACTGACAGAAGGACTCTCCTTGCATTTCCACCGGGATATCCACCCCTGCATAGTCGAGGATTGTCGGGGCAAAGTCCAGGTTTTGGACCAACCGCTCGATGGTAGTTCCTGCCTCGATCTCCTTCGGGTACCTGACCAGCAGTGGCGTACGAAACGACTCCTCGTACATAAACCGCTTGTCAAACCATCCGTGCTCTCCAAGATAGAAGCCCTGATCGGACGTATAGATCACAATCGTGTTTTCTGACAAGCCGGACTCATCGAGGTAGTCCAACACTTCTCCTACCCCATCATCCACAGACTGGATCGTTCGCAAATAGTCCTTTATGTACCGGTTGTATTTCCATATACCTATCTCCTCCTCAGACATACTGGCATAGTCTGCTCTCAGCTGGTCATTCTTAGGACCGTAAGCTGCGATCCAATCCTGCAATTGCTTCTCATTGAACCGCTGGAGTTGGCGGACCAGTCTCGTGCTATCCCCATCAGGATTCACAATCATCTTGAAATCATGGCCCCAGCGGGCATGTCCATCCACCTGCATCTCTTGCTCTCGCGCTGCTGCTCCCATATTGGCATAATCATCGAAGTAATTGGCTGGCGGATCAAAGGTCTTATCATCAAATAGGGACAGGTACTTCGGAGCCGGTTTCCAGTTGCGATGCGGTGCCTTTTGGTGGTAGAGCACGCAAAAGGGCTTGTTGGGATCACGCTTGTTTTTCAGCCAATCGAGTGTTTCCTCCGTAATGATCTCAGTAGCGTGTCCTTCTTTTCGTACTCGCTCGCCCTCAATCAGGAAATCAGGGTTGTAGTAATGCCCTTGACCGGGCAAAACCATGGAATAGTCAAACCCTTGCGGGATGCCATCCAGATGGATCTTACCAATCATGGCGGTCTGGTAGCCATTGGCCTGTAGTAACTTGGGGAAATTCGCCTGGTCCCAATTGAAGGGCTGCACATTGTCCACCTTACCATTGATAAAGCTGTGCTTACCGGTGAGCAATACCGCCCGACTCGGAGCACAGATCGAGTTGGTCACACAGGCCCGGTTGAAGATTGCCCCTTCCCTGGCCAAACGATCAATATTTGGCGTCTGATTCAACCCAAAACCATAGGCGCTGATGGCCTGGTAGGCATGATCATCGCTCATAATGTAGACGATATTCGGAGGCTTGGATTCCTCTTGTGGAGGCGAGCAACTGTAGAAGATAAGTAGCAGGACAAAGCAGGCTATCTGCAGCTTGAAGCGAAAAGACATGGTATTGGGTTGTTAGGAGGTCTAGTGAGTTGAACGCAGATGAAGAGAAATGAAGTGAAGGACGGGCCCAAGGTCAGCCCGTCCTTGCCTATCATTTATCCTTTTTACGGGGTATTTAATAGCCCGTATTTTGCTCGAGGTTCGGATTTCTTTCCAACTCGGTCAATGGAATGGGATACAGTACATGGAAGTCCTGTGCTGGTTTACCCCGGGCCACCGCTTGCTCAATGAACTTGCCATGACGAATCAGGTCCTGGCGTCGCAGTGCTTCCGTATGGAACTCCCGTCCTCTCTCGGCCAGCAGGAAGTCCTTGAAGGCCTGTGCATCGCCAAAGTCACCCACCGTCACCTGGCTAATTCCAGCGGCATCTCTGACCATGTTCAGCAGGTCGACGGACTCTTGATTCACTCCCTGCAACTCATTGAGTGCCTCCGACCTCGACAACAGTACGTCAGCGTACCGGAACCAGATGTAATCATCGGATGAGCGGCTGGCCTCCTGGGTAGGATACTCCGGAAATTTCAAGCTCCTGACATCATCCTGACCCAATGGAATGGTGTCGCCATCTGCATTCACAAACTCAAACAGGAAAGCATCCAATCGTTGGTCGTCAGGACCGAAAGTATCGAGGAATTCAGTCCTGATCTTGTATTCCGCCGCGAAGATCTGTCGGGGAGGATAGGTCCACTGATAGCCTCGCGGCACGACATGACTCAACCATCCATCACCTGTCGTATTGTTGGGCGTATCGGACATCGAGGACACGAAAATGAACTCGTTGTCCCGCTGATTCTCAGGGTTAAATAGCTCAATCCTATTCCCTTCCATGAACAAGTCATATACTCCAAGGTCCATGACTTGCTGCGTGTAGTCTGCCGCATTGTCCCAGTCTCTGAGCATCATATAAAACTTTGCCAGAGCAGTCAACACCGCGCCACGGGTGGGTCGACCCCACTGGCCCAGCGGCGGCGCGTCTACCGGCAATTCCATCACCACAGCTTCATACTCGCTGATGATGAAGTCAATCACCTCTTGTCGACTAGCTCTCGCCGGCCGGTCCGTCACGGCAGTCTCGCTCGAAGTAATCAACGGGACCGGACCAAAGCGGTCAAAAAGCAGGTAATAATGAAACGCCCGCATGAACCTCGCCTCAGCCAATATCTCGTCTAACCGGTCATCATCTCCTGAAATGAGTTCGATATTGTCGATCAGCACGTTGGCGTTGAAGATGCCCCGGTAGCGACGCTCCCAATCGTTGCGCAGCCATTGATGCGCGCTGTTCCAGACAAACTCTTCAATAGGCTCGTTCCAAGTGAAGATTCCCCCGTTTCGTTCCAGGGCTATGTCTGTGCACACCTCGCCCAAGGTGACTTCATCGCGCTTCAGGTTACTGTGACGAATTTCACCGTAAACAGAATTAAGGGTAATTTCCGCATCCTCCAGCGTATTGAAGAAATCCGAAGGCTGCAAAACCGTAAAGGTTTTTTCCTCCAAGGGATCACTGCAAGCATGGGCAACAAATAGGAATAGGGTTATGATAGATAATCTGATGTATTTTCTCATGGTTGTAGTGTTTTAGAAGGTGACGTCCACACCCAATGAATAAATCCTTGCTAAGGGGTAGGCAGAGTAATCGATGATCGTATTTGATTCACCGAGGACATTGATATCTGGGTTGTAGCCACGATAATCAGTAATGGTGAAGGTATTCTGACCGCTGAAGTACACCGTCAGTCCTGAAATCCCATTCACCTGCAGCTGAGGGAATCCATAGGCTAGTCTGAAGCTTCGCAATCTTAGGAACGAAGCATCCTCGATGACTCTACTGTTGAAGTCGAAAAAGCGGGTAGGTGCAATGAACGAAGGCACGTCCGTGTTGGGGTTCTCAGGTGTCCAACGATCCAACACGTACCGCTGCCGGTTTCTCAGGTCATCAATTGGATTTTCTGAATCGATGTTGGTCACATTGGCCAGGTCATAACCAAATCTACCTTCGAAAAAGAGATCTAACTGGAAGCCTTTGTAAGTGAAGGTATTGTTGAACCCTAAGGTCAGATCGGGAAAGGGATCTCCCAACACCGTACGGTCATCGGGCGTGATCTCTCCATCTCCGTCCACATCGGCAAACTTTCTACCACCCACATAGGAATTGGCCTGTGTAGGTGAGTTGGCTATGTCTTCTTCGGACTGGAAGATACCGGCGTACTGAAAGCCATAGTAGGAATTCATCGGTAACCCCTCTTGTAGGATTGTAAAGTCATTGAGGAACCGAACACCGCCCTGCAAGATTCGTGGCAATTCACCCAGACTGACCACCTCGTTGTTCAGCGTCGTCATGTTTAAGTCGGTGGTCCAGGTAAAATCTCCGGTGAGATTCGTCGAAGAGATGGTAAACTCAAAACCGGTATTGCGTGTATCACCTACATTTTGCAAAGATGTCCCGAATCCGGTCGTCGTAGGTACAGGCAGTGCCAATAGCAGGTCGCTGGTCTGATTGTCAAAGTACTCGACCGATGCCGAGATCCTTCCCTGAAACAACGCGACGTCCACCCCAATGTTAAAGGACTGCGTGGTTTCCCACTTCAGATCCGGGTTGGCCAGCTGGGTAGGAGCAATCGATTCCAACTCTATCCCATCCGCTACTGCGACAGGGCCCCTGCCGAGCAGGACCTGCGATCGACCATTTCCAATTTCCTGGTTACCACTGATCCCGAAGCTAGCTCTCAGCTTCAAGTCTTCGATCACGGCAGTTTCGGGAAAGAAAGACTCATTGGACAACCTCCAGGCGACGGCTCCTGAAGGAAAGAGGGCTACCTTATTCTCCTCACCAAATCGTGATGAACCATCGGCCCGGAAAGTACCTGTCAACAAGTACCTGTCCTTGAAGTTGTAGTTGAGTCGGGCAAAGCCGGAAACAATGGTATTTTCTTGCCTTTCCGATTCTACCATATTTTGTGCAGCCTCCCCAGCGCCCAAGTTGTTGGCACGAAAGGCCGTACTGGAGAAATTACGGGATCCGGCTTCGAATCGCTCCCACATGAACTGCTGGTAGCCGTAACCACCCAATAGTGAGAAGCTATGGTCATTACCTATATCCTGATCGTACTGGAGGGTAAACTCAAACAGATAATCTGAGTCATCTCGGAAACTCCTGATCGCCTCGCCATCCTGGATCTGCCCTAGCTGGGTCTCCGTATTCAGGAATATATTACCGGACACATTATTGCGATTATAGCCCAGGTTGACCCTAGCCGTCAAATTATCCAGAATATTATAGTTCACGTAGGCATTACCAAATAGCCTGGTCCTCCTGTCAATATCATCCATGGTCTCCGCCTGGGCGACAGGGTTACTGAGGTCCTGCAAACTAAAGGCAAAAGAACCATCCTCATCGAAGACCGGGTCGGTCGGAGGCAATTGTAGCGCGGCACCGATCACCCCAGCACCAACATTGACCCCATTGTTGTTCCGAACGCTTTCCTTATTTTCAATGCTATTGGTGAAGTTGACACCGACCTCCAACTTGTCGTTGATGGCATGCGTCAGGTTCAGGCGGCCGGAGAACCTTTCAAAGGCACTGTTAATGATGATCCCTTCTTGATCGAAGTAGTTCAGCGACAGATAATACTGGGTATCATCAGATCCTCCTGAGAACGATAGTCGGTGATCCTGGACCATTGCGTTCTGTAGCACTTCGTCCTGCCAATCTGTACCCTCACCAATGGTGTTAAAATCATTTTGGTCAAAAGGTGCGTCGAGGCCCCGGTCGGCGTAGACGTCATTGTAAAAGGACATGTACTCCTGTGCATTCATGAGGTCCAAGGTTTTTGTGGCCTGCTGTATCCCCACCGAGCCATTATAGTTAACAGAAAGGGGAGATCCCTTTTTTCCCTGGCGCGTCGTAATCAGTACGACGCCGTTGGATCCCCTGGCACCATAGATGGCAGTCGCTGATGCATCCTTGAGGACTTCCACCGACAGGATATCCGACGGGTTCATGGAGTTGAGTGGGTTGGCTCCCGGCAATCCGTCAATCACGTAGAGCGGCTCATTACCCGCCGTAATGGAGTTCGTCCCCCGTATCCGAACCGAAAATCCGCCTCCGGGTTCTGCGTTACTCTGAGTGATCCTTACCCCGGCGACCCGGCCTTGCAGGATCTGATCTACAGAGGTTTGCGAATCTGTATTCAAATCGGCGCCACTTACTGAACCGACCGACCCAGTCAGGTCACTTTTTCTAACGGTGCCGTAGCCAACTACTATCACTTCGTCAAGGGAGGCTACATCAGGGGCAAGCGATACGTCAATAACTGACCTCCCATTCACATTGATCTCTTGGGTGATGAAGCCCACGAATGAGACGATCAAGACAGCATCGTCCGCTGCCTCCAGGCCATAACTGCCATCGATGTCGGTAATTGTGCCTATGGTCGTGCCCTTTACCTGGATGGTCGCACCCGGCAGTGCTTCACCATCCTCTCCAGTAATCTTGCCTCTAATGGGCAGGAAAAACTTGTCATCCACTTGAGGCAACGCAGCCTTCCGCTCCATGGGTGCCAGGACAATCGACTCGTTGACACGCTTGATCGAAACCTGCGCTTGTTGGGATAGATCCTGCAAAAGCAGCTTCATATTCCAATGGCCACCGTCGAACGTAACCTGCTTGTCCCGAACCAACTTGTTGGGATAAGCGAAACTAAAATCTGTGGATTCCTCGATCGAAGTGATGAAATCGGTCAACGGAGCTTCCTCGAAGCTCTTGATCTCCACTTCCAT
>JBCCXG010000114.1:0-12159 GCA_039191945.1 Bacteroidota bacterium | reverse complement strand
TTGGCTCGTCACCATAATGGTTAATTATGCCTGGCCGCGCCTCCTCACCTAAGTCCCGGGCGGCGTACCGCTTGATTATCTTGGTATTTAGCTGCTCGTTTAGAAATCCTATTGCATGAACCGGGTTCAAGGAGTTTTGAATTCTCAATTTCTATTCACCTAGGTGTGCAAACAAGGTAATTGGCCTATGACTCCAAATTCCAGACTTAGTATCTGCGGTTGCTAGCGGGGCTGAGCTAAAGCGGAGAGCGGGAATGTCATTTGCTCCTGGGAGGTACTCTTTCTCTCCTTAGTCTCCTTCAAAAGAGTTCTGCCAAGAGCTTTGAACCTTGATCTAGGAAATGCAATACTCCAGGATACCCTCTTTGATCCGTGAGAAGATCTCTTCTCGCTCTGACTCATCCTCCTCGAGTAGCGTGATACGAAAACCCAAAAGGTCGGAAGCAAAGGCAGAAATCGGCACGACACACACGTGCTTCGCTGCCAAGAGATAGTAAACGAACCGCTTGTCGAGGGGCATATCCTCGTCCGCCGCCAACCATAAGTCAAGCAGCTGCCGCGCTTGCGGGTCATCCACCATCAACGACTGATGAGGCTTAAGCGCGCCCTTTTCGAAGATAATGGTATTGTAGAAGGCCCCGTTGGTCAGGTTGAATTTGATGTAGGGGATATCTTTGAGGTAGTCGGTCAGGAACTGGCTACGGGAACCGATTCGGGCATTGTTCTCATCAAGAAACTCCTGATAGCGAGCGTCACCGAATATCCGAGGAATGGCGCGCTGGGGCAGCGTAGTGGAGCTCACCTCCACCATTTTGGCATTGTCTAAAGTTTGACAGAGCCGGTCAAACTCCGCATCCTTCCCACGATTGTAGTACTCGGCCCAGCCACACCGACCACCGGGCCAGGGAATCTCTTTGGATATACCCTTGAGGCTGATACCGGGGACGTCTCCGATGACTTCGGCCATGAGGCAGGTCTTTGCCTCATTATACACAATGTTCATATAGATCTCGTCGAAGATCAAAAACAGGTCGAACTCTCGTGCGATCGCCACGATCCGCTCCAGGATCTCTCGCGGATAAACCATGCCTGTCGGGTTGTCCGGATTGATCACGAGTATGCCTACAATACTCGGATTGTATTTGACCTTCATGTACAAGTCATCCAAATCCGGAAACCACATATTCTCTGGGTCGAGCTGGTAAGTGATAGGATGGGCATTGGCATGCGCCGCTTCTGACGAAGAGTGCGTGGAATAGGCCGGCGAAGGGCCAATGACCCGCGCCGTAGGCAGTAGATACTGGTAGACTTTGGCTATCGCGTCCCCAAGTCCATTGAAGAATGTGATGTCACCAGCCCGAAGCTGTGCACCCCCAAGGCGGTTGATGCGGTCTACAAGAAACTCCCGAGTGCTGAGGAGCCCTTTGGAGTGGCTGTAGCCATAAGTGTAGTCCTCTTGCAACAGGGATATAATAATCTCCTTAATCCATAGCGGCAACTGTCGATTCTTCTGGATGGGATCCCCAATATTTTCCCAATGGATCTGCTTCCCGATTGCTTGTAACTGCTCCGCCTTGCGCACGATTCCGCGTATCTCATAGGATAATTCATCGGCTCCGAGGCGCAATAATGCCTGTCTCATCTGCCCGTATAGTTTGCTTGTGCAACGCGAAAATACACCTTCACCCGTATTAACCGCATGATAATCAACAGCAGCTCTTGGAGATCTATTACGATGGGTTGGGCGGCCTTTTCTTGAATTTTGGGACAAGGTCGGTGGAAAATTGGATAAGTAGTAGCTTTGCCCCCTTTAATCAAAACCATGGGTACAAAAAGGATCACCTCTGCGCTTATATCGGTTTTTCATAAAGACAACCTGGAGCCCATCATCCGACGATTGCACGAGCTGAATGTACAGCTCTACTCGACTGGGGGTACACAGAAGTTCATCGATGACCTAGGCGTACCGGTGACGGCGGTGGAAGATGTGACGGACTACCCTAGCATCTTTGGCGGTCGTGTCAAAACCCTACACCCAAAAGTATTTGGAGGAATCCTTCATCGGCGAGACAACGAAAGTGATCTGAAGGAAGCTGGAACATTTGAAATACCGCCGATTGACCTGGTGATCGTAGACCTCTATCCTTTCGAGGAGACCGTGGCTAGCGGTGCGGACCATGAGGCGATCATCGAGAAAATTGACATTGGGGGTATCTCCCTAATCCGGGCAGCGGCCAAGAATTTCAAAGATGTGGTAATCGTGCCTTCTATGGACAGCTACAGCGAGTTGTTGGGGCTTCTGGAAGCGCAAAACGGTGAAACAAACCTAGCGCAGCGACAGCTCCTAGCTGCTAAAGCATTTGACATTTCATCGCACTACGATGCTGCGATCTTCAATTACATGAACCCAGGGACGATCAGTTCACTCAAGTTGAGTAAGCAGACATCCAAGGCCCTTCGCTATGGTGAAAACCCCCATCAGAAAAGCGAGTTCTTTGGCCATTTGGACGAGTTTTTTGATCAATTGCACGGTAAGGAGATTTCCTATAACAACCTCGTTGACATTGAAGCAGCAGTTCAGCTCATCGCGGAGTTTGAAGAAACCACATTCGCCATTCTAAAGCATAACAATGCCTGTGGGATCGCCTCAGGCAGTTCAGTAAAGGAAGCCTACGTGCGGGCTTTCGCTGCAGATACCATCTCAGCTTTTGGAGGGATACTCGTGACCAACCGCCCCATCGATCTGGCCGCCGCGGAAGAAATGCACTCCTTGTTTTTCGAAGTATTGATCGCCCCATCCTTCGACGAGGATGCGCTGCCCGTGCTCATGCAGAAGAAAAATAGGATCCTCCTGGTACAGAAGCAGGACTGGGTCCCCAGCTCCCAAATCCGAACGATGCTGAATGGTCTAATTCGTCAAGATCACGACAGCCATACCGACCGGGCGGAAGACCTAAAGGTGGTGACAAAAGAGACTCCCTCCGAAGAGACGATCAAAGATCTGCTCTTCGCATCGAAAGTCTGTAAGCATACAAAGTCCAATGCGATCGTGCTGGTCCAGGGGGGGCAGATGCTGGCAAGCGGTGTTGGACAGACCTCCAGAGTGGATGCTTTGGAGCAAGCCATTGCCAAGGCTAAGAAGTTTGGGTTTTCGCTCAAAGGTGCGGTCATGGCGTCGGATGCCTTCTTCCCATTTCCTGATTGCGTAGAGATCGCAGACCAGGCCGGGATCCGTTCCGTGATCCAACCGGGAGGGTCCATCAAAGACCAATTAAGCGTGGATTATTGCGATCAACACCATTTGTCCATGGTCATGACAGGCTTTAGGCATTTTAAGCATTAATTGGTTAATATTTGCACCAATTAGAACACAGCTGAAAAGTAGGACCAGCAATCACAAAGGCCATTTTACCAGCATATGAGTGCCCCCCGATTAAAGGAGCCTAACAGACTGTTATAAAAAACAAATTAGTAACTTCGCTCTTCGAAATTTGACCTCAACCCTATGGCCATTTTTGATTTCTTCTCTAGTGATATCGCGATAGATCTAGGTACTGCCAATACGCTCATTATCAATAAAGATAAGGTGGTGGTGGACGAGCCTTCGATCATTGCGATTGACAAAAACACCAACAAGGTTCTGGCCATTGGTAGAGAAGCCATGCAGATGCATGAGAAGACCCATGAGAACATCAAGACGATCCGCCCACTCAAGGATGGGGTGATTGCTGACTTCCATGCGGCGGAGCACATGATCCGAGGTCTGATCAAGATGATCGACGGTAATAACAAGCGGCTCTTTCCAGCAAGTCACCGTATGGTGATTTGTATTCCTTCCGGCATCACCGAGGTGGAAAAGCGAGCGGTCCGTGACTCCGCTGAACATGCCGGCGCGAAGGAGGTATATATGATCCATGAGCCTATAGCCGCAGCCATTGGAATCGGGATCAACATCGATCAGCCTATTGGATCGATGGTCGTGGATATCGGAGGTGGTACGACGGAGATTGCCGTGATCGCGCTGTCTGGGATCGTCTGTGACCAGTCCATTCGAGTCGCGGGAGACTCCTTTAACAAAGACATATTGGACTATATGCGTCGGCAGCATAACCTGCTCATCGGGGAGCGGACTGCTGAGCGCGTGAAAATCGAAGTGGGCTCTGCACTCACGGAACTGGACGAAGGTCCGGACGACTATGAAATTAGGGGCCGAGACCTGATGACGGGTATCCCGAAAGTAATCAAGATCTCCTACTCCGAAATTGCCTTCGCGATCGACAAGTCGGTATCAAAAATCGAAGAGGCGGTGCTCAAGGCACTCGAGATTTCACCTCCGGAACTTTCCGCGGACATCTATGACAACGGCATCTACTTGACGGGTGGGGGAGCACTATTGCGAGGACTGGACAAACGCCTATCCCTGAAGACCAAGCTGCCTATACACATCGCGGAGGATCCTCTTAGAGCAGTAGTCCGTGGTACGGGCAACGCACTGAAGAATGTTGGGGCCTACAAAGCTGTCTTGATGACTTAGATGCGGAAGCTACTAGATTTTCTCTATAAGCACCGAACGACAGGCTTATTCTTATTGCTCCAGGTGATTTGCATCTGGATGATTTTCTCCAGCGACCGCTTCTACAATGCGGCTTTTTTTAATTCCTCAAATGCCGTAAGTGGGTCCGTGAGCCTCATGAGCCAAAATACGGTGACCTATTTCGAACTCGGAGAAGAGAACCAAAGGCTAGCTCAAGAAAATGCCTACCTAAGGCAACTTCTCTCCAAAGCAGCGTACGACTACTTTACCCACTCGGAAATAGACACTGTTCGAAGTCAATTTGAGATCATCACGGGGAAGGTGATCAATAAAACCTATCGCCGCAGTCGAAATTACCTTACACTTGCCGTCGGCAAACGTGACGGGGTGCAAGCGGGTATGGCTGTCGTATCCGGTCAGGGTGTGGTAGGACGTGTTCGAGCAAGTTCGGATAACTTCAGTACCATCACGAGCATCCTCAATCCAAATATTATGATCAGTGGCCAGGTCAAGTCTTCTGGCACCCTCTGTACCGCGCAGTGGGACCGGAGGGACTATCGATACGTCACCATCAACTTTATCCCCAGACATATTCCCTTGGTCAAAGGTGACACTGTGTTCACTTCGGGGTTCAACGCGGTTTTTCCTCCCGATGTGATGATTGGCGTCATAGATTCTGTCAGTCTGACCGATGAAAATCCCTTTTACTGGGCCCGAGCAGAATTGGGTGTGGATATGGCGACTTTGGACTATGCCTACATCGTCAAGCAAGAACTGGCGCCTGAAATAGATAGTCTTCAATCTGCAGCAATAGAGGAACTATGAGGCCAGATATCCTTCGCCAGATCTTCTACTTTGCGATCTATGTGTTGCTACAGCTGCCAGTCCTCTACCGGTTGGTGCTGTTCGACTCGGCTTTTGGCTTCTTTTATGTCGGGTTCATCCTGTTCCTCCCTCGACTGCAAAACAGAATGACTTCGCTACTGCTAGCGTTCCTTAGTGGTTTGCTGGTGGACATCTTTTCGAATACATTGGGTATCCACGCGTTGGCGAGCACTTTGATCGCCTACGTCCGTATCCCTTGGCTGGTCTTCACCAGAGGAGTAGATGATGACGATGCCCCTATCAGCGTATTCGCCTTAGGGCTGAGTGGATTATTGTTATATGTGATCCCTCTTATATTTTTGCATCATAGCGTGATCTTTTTGGTGGAGCATGGATCATTTTCACTCTTTGGCACAACCCTAAAGAGAATTGTACTGAGTACTCTCTTCACCTCTACCCTACTAGTGACAACTAACTACCTGCTGGCAACAAAGCGACGTAGACTATGAACGAGCGAGCAATTGTCATTCGTGCAGCAGTATTGGTCATTACATTTATTCTGATCGTTAGACTTTTTGCGATCCAAGTAGTCACCGATGATTACAAACTGGCTGCCGAAAATAACTTCAGGAGAGAGATAATACAGTATCCCTACCGGGGCTTGATGTATGACCGGAAGGGTGCCCTGATCACTCACAATGATCCGATCTATAACCTAATGGTTATCCCCCGAGAAGTGGATCTCGAAGATTCTACGGTGGTGATCGACGCCTTGAGTTTAGCACCCGGAGACTATACCGAGCGATACGCAAGTGCTCGTCGGTTTTCCAGATCAAAGCCATCGATCTTTGAGCGTCAGATCTCACCCACCCTCTTTGCACAAATACAAGACGAGCTCAGTAGGCTTGAGGGTTATTACTTCGAAGCTCGTACTTACAGGGCTTATGATCACAATAGCTTCGGAAATGCGCTAGGATACGTTGGAGAGATCAGCGGCCGAGCCCTTCGAAGAGACACTACGAACTACTACCGACAGGGTGACTACGTAGGCATTAGCGGCATTGAGCAGGAGTACGAGCAGGTCCTTCGGGGAAAGCGCGGCGTGAGCATCAAAATGGTCAATGCGCGGGGTTCTGTAGAAGGCGATTTTCGAGGGGGCGAATTCGATACAGTTCCCGTGCCAGGGCAGGACTTGCAGCTTACGGTAGACCTCGAGTTGCAACGATATGCGGAAGTGCTGATGGAAGGGAAGGTGGGCAGTGTAGTCGCCCTGGATCCCTCTACGGGTGAGGTATTGGTTTTCCACTCCTCGCCCAACTATGACCCCTCCTTGCTATCCGGTAGGGAGTTTTCTGACAACTTCTTACAACTACAAAGAGACACATTGAAACCGCTGTTCAATCGACCGATCCAAGCCAGATACCCTCCAGGATCGATGTTCAAGACTTTGCAGGCCCTGATTGCTATGCAAGAAGGAGTACTGGGGCCCACTGAGCAGATCTACTCCGACCTCACGCTGATAGGCGATCTAGCCCCAGCCGGCTACTATGATGTCATTAAGGCAATACAAAAATCCTCCAACAACTATTTCTATAAGGTCTATCGTCGCGTCATCATGCAAGGTGACCACCCAAACGCATTTGTTGACAGCAGAATTGGCCTGGAAAAGTGGAAAGCCTATTGCCACCAGTTTGGATTGGGTGTACCCCTGGGGATCGATCTTCCCAACGAAAACAGTGGCAATATCCCCTCTGTAGCCACCTATGACAAACTCTACGGCGCCAATCGTTGGCAATTCTCAAACTTCTATTCGGTGAGCATAGGCCAGGGTGAGGTACAGGTCACTCCCTTACAAATGGCCAACTTAGGAGCCATCATGGCCAACAGGGGCTTCTTCTACACGCCACACTTCGTGAGGCAAATAGGGAATGATTCCTTGGTCAACTATGAGCGTCGCATCGTAGGAGTGGATAGCTCCTATTTCAACGTCGTTGTAGATGGTATGGAGCAGGTCGTAGCTGCGGGATCTGGCAGGCGTGGGTTTATGCGGGACATCGCTATCTGCGGAAAGACCAGTACCGTGGAGAATCCGCCGTACCCGGACCACTCAGGGTTTATGGGTTTTGCTCCCAAGGAAGACCCTCAAATCTCGATCGCCGTATATGTCGAGAACGCCGGGCAAGGGGGCCGCGCTGCGGCATCGGTAGCGAGCCTACTGATTGAAAAGTATGTGCGAGGGGAGGTGACGAGGCCCTGGCTAGAAGAATATGTGTTTAGAGGGGAGTTTTTTTAAATGGTCAGAGATAGATTAGAGAATAAGTATGATTGGGTAGTTGTAGCTATCTACGCCCTCTTGGTACTTGTCGGATGGGTGAGTATCTACGCCGCGGACTACGATCCCGACGTTACTGGAAGTATTTTCAATATCAGCCAAAACTCCGGGAAGCAGCTGTTATTTATTGCGTCTGCGGGCCTTCTCATTACCGGGATTTACTTCATTGACGCCAAGCTTTTCGATACTTTCTCCTGGGTATTCTACGCCATCTTCATCTTGCTCCTGATCATCGTTTTGCTCTTTGGCAAAGAAGTGGCAGGATCGCGATCCTGGTTTGAATTGGGGAGCTTCCGGCTGCAACCCTCAGAATTTACCAAATTCTGTACGATTCTGGCGCTGGCCAAGTTCCTGGGCCCGGGAAGAAATCTTGACGATATAAAGACTCTATCGCTGGCCGCCGGCATCTTTCTACTGCCCATGGGTCTCATCTTGCTGCAAGGTGACGCGGGTACAGCCTTGGTGTTTACAAGTCTGATCATCGTCCTTTATCGAGAGGGTCTATCACCTTTGTTTATCATCGCTCCCCTGATCCTCCTCGTCATTTTCTTGCTCACCCTGCTGGTCAACAAAACGGCGCTGATCAGTGCGGTGGTGATTCTGACGCTGCTAGGTATCGGCCTGAGCTTGAGATCAATCAAACAAGTAGGTATCATCATAGGACTGGCAGTGTTGGTCATCGCAACCGTACAGAGTGTAGACTTTGTTTTGAGTGATGTCTTAAAACCCCATCAGCAACGTCGAATCACCCTGCTGGTCAATCCAAATGTGGACCCGCAAGGAGCGGGTTGGAATGTGATGCAATCCAAAATTGCTATCGGCTCCGGCGGCCTAACAGGCAAAGGTTTCTTGAATGGTACACAGACTCAGTTCAAGTTTGTCCCCGAACAATCGACAGATTTCATCTTTTGTACGGTCGGAGAGGAATACGGCTGGCTGGGGACTACGGCTATTCTGGCACTTTTTGCCGTATTGCTTTTGCGTGTGCTGATGATTGCTGATCGACAAAAATCTGGTTTTGCAAAAGTGTATGGCTACGGAGTGGCCAGTATTCTATTCTTTCACTTCGCAATCAATGTATCCATGACAGTGGGGCTCTTTCCGGTGGCGGGTATCCCGCTTCCATTCCTCAGTTATGGGGGATCCAGTCTTTGGTCGTTCACGATTATGCTATTTGTACTGCTGAAGTTTGATGCGAATCGCGCGCAAATCCTGGGCAGACTCTGAGTAAGCTTTATCGAAACTTTCGGAAAACGGCCTTGAGCAGTTCTTTGACGACATCGGAGTTCATGTCCCACTCGTTGACGGCAGCATAGTTGGAGACCAAATGCTCTACCGCTTCATCAAAAGAACGCTCGTGTTCGATCTCACCAATTGCCTGCTGAAAAACGTTAGCATCGCCAGAGAAAAGCTCTTGCGCAAACATGTACCGCTGATTCAGGGAGATGGTATCCATGATAGTAGCGGCCTGCTCAGACTGCTGCAGGTGCTCAGCGAGTGAAGTGTCTGAGGCCGTATCAAATTGGTCATTGATCGTCTCTGGGCGCTGCTCTTCTGGCTCGTCCTCCACGATGGGCTCCGACGCAGGCTCCTCTTCGGACCTCTCGATCGCAGGAATCACCTCTTCAGGGATGACCGCTTCCTCAATCTCCTCTTTGGGAGTGGCTGCCTCGGGCAATAGCTCTTTCAGACTGATAGGCGCGACCTCATTCAAGTCCTGGAATACCTTTTCTCTTGCCTCCGTCAGATCCACTGATGAGAAAAACTCACTGGTCTTTTCGATGATCTCGGCATAGGTCGCTATTGATTGATCGAGAAAGAGATCATGAAACTCTTTGCTCAGCACCTTGATGTACTTCAGTAGTTGCGTAGCTTGCTTTGGCGAGTAAGCTGTTTCAGCTTTCCATTGAAACTCACGCTTTACAAAGTCCGTGGGCGAAACCACAATCAGCAGGGTCTGCTCCAGCGCCTGGTTGAGCAGATGATCTATCTCATCGCGTTCCACACGGATATTTTGCGATAGCACGTTCATGAACTGAACCATCGCTTTCTTTACCTCAGGTACTTTGTAATCAAAGTAGGGGCTCTCCAGACGCCTCATCTCTTCTTGCCACTGGTTGAAGAGTGCTTTCATCACGAAAAAGTTGACCTGCTTGGAAGGCGTGAGGTGCAACAAATCCTTACCACTCAAAGCATCACGATTCGCGTACGATTGACCCACCACAGCTTCGCCGAAAGACTTTTGGTATCTTTTCAAAAAATCTGGGTTCCAAAGTGTAGTCATACAACCGTATCTTGCGTGGATGCTCAAAATTACGATCAAAAACCTTCTAAGAGAAACGATCGAGTGGGATGAAAAAATACCGAACCTGCTCCAGGTTTTGCTCCGCCATACCGACATCATGCACGCTTGCGGCGGTAAGGGCCGCTGCACGACCTGCAGGGTAAAAATCCTTGAGGGGGGTGTGGGTTTACCCGAGGATTCGGGAGCCGAGCGCAGGTTCCGATCCCTTGACAGACTGTCATTCGATGAGCGTCTGAGTTGCCAGATCGTGCCCGCTCAAGACCTCATCATCGAGATCCCCAATGAAAGCAAGCTTCCGCACCTCCATTATCTCTATTGAGCATGTTTCTCGAACCCAATCATCGCCGTAAGGATGGCACGGGCCCAGGCTGGATCGAGGTAATCTCCGGATCGATGTTCTCAGGCAAGACGGAGGAACTGATCCGCCGACTAAAGCGGGCGATGCTCGCCTCAGAGCAGGTGGAAATATTTAAACCCTTACTAGACAACCGTTATAGCTTATCCAAAGTCGTTTCGCACGATGCCAACGAGATTCCTTCTCATGGCGTCGAGTCAGCCGTTGAGATTATCCCATTGAGTAAAGATTTCGACGTGGTGGGAATAGACGAAGCACAGTTTCTGGGCTCAGAACTTGTTGAAGTGGTCAATCAACTCGCAAACAACGGAAAAAGAGTGATCGTCGCAGGTCTGGACATGGACTTCAAGGGTATCCCTTTTGAGCCCATGGACCAGCTTATGGCTATCGCTGAGTACGTGACGAAGGTACACGCCGTTTGTATGCAATGCGGAAATATGGCCTCATTCTCCTACAGGCTCAACGACAAGGAAGAAAAAATCGTTATCGGAGAGCAGGGAACTTATATGGCACTCTGCAGAAGCTGCTTTTATGAAAAGATGTCTCAGGATTAGCCTCTTTCTTCTCATTACCGGGCTCAGCCTTTCGGTGCAAGGACAGGACATCCCCATCGACACGTGGAGGTATCATTTGAGCTACCAGAGGGCGCGACTTGTAACCGGTGGGGAAGGCGCCATCTTTTGTGCTGCCGAAAACGGTCTCTTCGCGGTCATTGATAGTGAGCTCCGATTGATCTCGAAGAACGAAGGACTGAGCAATGTAGCTCCGGGCGCTATTACGTATGATGCTTCGTCTGAGACACTGATTGTCGGCTACGCAAATAGCGTGATCGACTTTGTATCGCCGAATGGGGTGGTTGTGGTCGATGATTTGAGTGAACTGGATTTCGGTGTGCCCACGGGGGTCAATGAGATGACGGTAAGCAATCAAACGCTATACGCAGGCACGGACTTTGGCGTCATCGCTATCACCCTTGAGGACAAATCACTCACCCAAATCTTTTCTGAAATCGGCCCTGAGGGCGCAACGGTAGCTGTTCACGACCTCATCGTCCAAGGCGATTCTATATATGCGATGGGAGACTTCGGAATTCTTGTTGGCGATTTGGGCGACAACTTACTGGACTTCAACAACTGGTTGCTGATAGAGGAGAGTGGCCTAGAGGGCATGGCCAGGTTTAACCAACAGGTGCTGACTTACAGGGGACGCAATCTCTACACGGTTGATCTCGCAGACAACTCCCTTAGTCGACTCGTTTCTGTACCATTTGATATCGTAGATGTCGCCGACCAGGGAAGTCAAATCTATATCCTCGGCGCGAGATCCTTGCGGTTGTGGAGCAATACGTCCAATGAGATTGTAACCATCGAATTGCAACACGAAGCCCGAGAAGTCTTACCCTCAGGTGATGATTTGTGGATCGCAGATGTCAGGTCAGGGCTCATTCGCAAAACTGGAAATACAGAAGAAAGAATCATCCCCAATGGGCCAGCTGCCGATGATATCACACATATCAAGTTCGAAAACGATCTGTACGCATTTTATGCCCATGCACCTGGAGAGTCCCTCATCGACTCGTCGGGCTATTCGTCATTCAGGGACCAAAGGTGGGTCAATGATACGATTCCGGGCTTTTACAATATCTCAGATGTTGGCACGCTGAACGGTGAGATACTTCTAAGTTCTAACGGTTTTGGGGTCATGAATAGGACTGCCAGCACGGTGCTCGCTTTGGAGCTACCTGATGACGCGGACGTCCCTGCGCTGCTCACTCGTGACGATGGTACTTGGGTGCTCGTTTACGATGA
>JBCCXG010000113.1:0-12164 GCA_039191945.1 Bacteroidota bacterium | reverse complement strand
CCTCCGCCCCGAGCGAGGCCAGAGATGGGTAGGACTGGTCCAACGTGAAATGCATTCGCTCTGCCTGACCTAGTGTGAAATCGGTAGGGCAAGGACTGTAGTCCATGATGTTAGTGCTCATGTCCAGCGTATCCTCCATGAAGAAGCCGTTGCTGAAGTTGGACAAAGTATCGCTCAGACAAGAGTTGTCGCCACACGGCTCAAATACACTCCGATCCGGCGGCGTATCACACACCATATCACCATCGACCTCGCAATCATCGTTTTTGCAATCGAGCCCCTCGAAGGTATGTAAGAGCCCAAAATAGTGACCACACTCATGGGCCAGCAATCCTGGTGAAAGTGAGGTCACAGCTATCCCCCAACTCGTGGCGTACCCGCCAACACCAAACCTTTGCCACCAAGTGCGCCCGCTGTAGGTCGCAGCGGACTCTCCGTTGATCACATTGACCAGGTAGATATTTAGGTACCGGTCAGTATCCCAATACGTGCGCCGAAATACCTGATCCGTCTCCAAATCGATATCATGGGCCCCATAGGCCGAGGGCACGTGATTCACACCACTTGTACGACCTCCATCGGGAGCCGTTTGCGCCAGGCAAAATCGGATTTTGGTATCGATGCCTGACGCTGATGCAAAAGTGCCTTGGTTGGCAAACGCATCGTTGAGTTGGGCAACGGCAGTATTGAATGCACTCAGCGTGGGAGCACTCTCGGACAGGACATGGAAGACGACCGGAACATACCGAGGCTCAGAGGAAACTGTATCGAGCCGCCGACCGGATACTCTCCAAGCCCTAAATCTTCTAGAAAGGTCACTTCTCTCCTTTTCGGTCAGCTCATGGTGAGCATGGCAAGTGACGTGATCCGCCATCTGGGCCTTCGCCATTTGCAAAGAAAAGACAAGAAAAGTGACTATCAACAGGGAACAACAGCCTACTCTGGTGAGCTTTAAGAGCTCTTCGAGACGTAGATTCATGTCAATAGGCACCAAGCATTTTAGTTGTCGAAATAACTCCATAAGGAAGAAATATTGCTTCTTATTCTAAATGGAGTGCTTGCTGAAAGTCGTGGGGTTGGCTAAATAACGATTGCAGTTTAGAACTTATTACCGACTTCTCAAAATAGCCTGACAGAATAAAGTAAAATACGACTTCAGGGGCTGTGTAAAAAGCCTTTGACTACATCCTTGAATTTCCAGTTGGCGCGCTTGGGTTATCGGGCGAAACGCCCCGATCATAATCATCTCTCGGCAGGAGCCGAGCGATTGGCTGGAGCGGCAATTTCGATTCCCACTAAGTTAACGGCTATGGTGTCCTCACCGACTTCTCAGTGCTGAGCGCACCTAGTAGTGGCACTTAAAAGCCCTTACAATACCCTTTAGCTTTAAATAAAAGTAGCAGTAAGTAATGAAAAGAGATACGTATCATTTTTATAAGCTAGTGTGCTACTTCTTTCAAGTCTTGAGGCCCTTTTGTAACTAAAAAATAGTTGATATGTCCATATTGTAGAGAGTAGAACCAAGCGCCCCGGGGGCATTGCGGGTAAAAGAAAGGCGAAGTGTTACCCCGCTTTGACGAGGCGACGAGTGGTGGACTTGAGTACCATCTGCAAGGATCTATCTCAGGTGTCCACGCAGACTTTGGCGGATGTGAAAGCCGTGATCGAGGCCATTCATCGAATTAATACCAATTCTTCTCCCAAGAATCCCTGTCCCCGCGGACTTTCGACCTACACGCAAGAAAGGAGCGGCAGACCCGCTTTGCCCTGAAGTGAGCGAGTATTATTCACGACTCCCTTTTTCGAATCGCCCTTCGCCACTTCAGGACTGGCGGGCTGGGCGTCCCGAAATCAATAGGTCTCAAAAAAAGGACGATACCCTACTGGATACCGCCCTCAATCCTTATTCCAATTCAAATAACTTTTCGAAATCTAGAAACCGTCTCCGCCAAAGCCCCGGTCTCGACCTCCTCCGCGCTGCCGCTGCTTCTTCTGGTTGAGGCGATAGGTAAAGGTCATCATGACGGTTGGTCCACGTCGCCACTGAAATTCTGACTCCTCGTAGAAGTTGTCCAGCTCAGTGATGCTGCGCCACTTCCTTTGGTTGAAAAGATCCCGGACGGCCAGCGAAAGGGTCCCATTCTTTTGGAGCACGTCGCGGGACAACCCGATGTCCACCACGGTGATTGCCAGTTGCCTACCCTGTGTCGTATTTTGAGGTCCTCTGTAGTTGATGTTGACCTGCGCGTCAAATAGATTTTCAAACTTGAAATTGTTGCTCAGGCGGGAGGTCACCGTCACGGCAGTTGCGGCAAGGCTGATGCTATCCCCCACCATCCCAGCGATCTCACTGCGGAAGAAATTGAAGTTACCATTGACACGATACCAATCGGTAAAGTCATGAGACCCGTTGACCTCGATACCGATGGACTCTTCCGACCCAATGTTTTCAGGAATACGGATCTGAAGCCCTCGCTCATCTGGTGGTAAGGTGATTCTCTGGATCAACTGATTCGTTTGACGATAGTAAACACCATAATAGAAAGAGCTCTTTTTGAAGCTTTGGATCATCCCTAACTCGTAGGAGTCAGTAAACTCGGGCTGGAGATTGGGATTACCCACCCGAAAGTTTCGATTGTCCGTGAAAGAGCTGAATGGGTTGAGCTCTCGGAATCTGGGACGATTGATGCGTCTGCTGTAGCTGGCCTGTAGTTGGTTGATTTTGGTCAGCTTGTAGGTCAGGAAGGCACTAGGAAACAGGTTGGTATAGTTCCAGGAAAAAGTCTCGCCCGTCTCTCGAAACTCCGTGTTGATGTCCGTCGTCTCTGACCTCACCCCGGCTTGCCAGGAGAGCTTGTCATGCTCGTTGCTGATGATAGCGTAGGCGGCATGGACGTTCTCATCATAAGCAAAGTCGGTCGAAAAGGTATCCAGGGGTACGTAGATGCCCTCTTCATTTTCCTCATCCACTCGATAAATGTTCTTGATGTCCCTAAGGGTGCTGCGCCAGCCCGCTTCAAACTTCGCTTTCTTCGCAAACGGCTGAATGTAATCTGCTTGCAACATCCATCGTTGCTCTCCCTCTTGATTGTCGACCCGCTGACGCAAGGCCGGGATCAGCTCAGCCTCGCTTGGGCCCTCACTCTGCAGGATTTCGGATTGCTCCCGCTCATTGTTATTCTGATACTGCACATCAGCCGTGAACTTATGACCTTCCCGCTTAAACTTATAAGTATAATTGACTGAGTACTCGAGGTTCTCATCACTCTCAGTCTCCAAGTCCTCTCTCAGGGTATAGTTTAGCAGTTCCCGGTTGCCATCGAAGTCCTCGAAAACAAGATCTGATTCGTTTTCTTCGTCAGAGTACCGATATAGAAATGATGTAGTGAGGGTCTGACGATCACTCAAATAAAAGTCAGCCCCAAAGCGTACATTGTTTGATAGTCCAGTTCGGATCCGATCCCGCCCCACGTTAGTAAAGTAGGAGGTATCTGGAAAGGTGAAGTTTTGGAATGCATTGCCACCGCCCGGAGACGCCCGATAATCGAGACCATAGTTCACGAATAAATTGACCCAGTCGCGACGAAAGTTGACGTTGGCCGATGCTCCGTGATTGTGGGGTACTCCCGTGTTGGCCTGAAAGCTGCCATTAATGCCTTTCTTCTTACCTTTTTTCAGTACGATGTTTATGATACCTGCCATCCCAGCTGCGTCGTATCTCGCCGATGGGTTAGTGATCACTTCTACTCGATCAATAAGATTACCCTGCAGCTGTCGGAGTGCGTCTTGACTGGATAGGCCCACGAGTCCAGAGGGCTTTCCGTCGATCAGGATCTGAAGGTTAGAGCTCCCCCGCAGTTGCACATTTCCCTCTACATCCACGGTGACAGAGGGCAGGTTATCGAGAATATCCGCGGCAGAGCCTCCGAGATTACTCAAGTCCTTTCCAACACTGTAGATTCGTTTGTCCAGGGTAAGTTGCACCTGCGTGCGTTCCGCTTCGACCACAACCTCCTCAAGATTCAACTGAGCGGGTGACAGGGTGATCTCCCCTAATTTGAGTCGTGCGCCTTTCTCGATCGCTACGGCTTGCGTAAAAGTCTCATAGGTCAGGAACTGTACCTGCAACAGGTAGCTTCCCTCGGGGACGTTCATTTGAAAGTTCCCTTCCAAATCAGTCACCCCGCCCTGCACGATGGCAGAATCCATAGGACTCAAAAAAGCTACCGTAGCAAAGCTGAGTACCTCTTTCGTGTCCGCGTCCGTCACCGATCCGCTGACATTGTGCGGTGGCGCGGTTTCTGGTGGTGTAATGGCGCTGGCAGTGTTGATCAACCAGAGCGTACCGAGCATCCATGCCCCAACTACAACCCTTCCTCTCATTGTTCCAATTCGCTTCATCCTTATTATCCGTTCTTCTCTTTGTAGATGCTTTCCTGCACAATTCGGCAAGTAGAACAGCAAAGTTTGTTGAATGTTTTGAGTCAAACTTGAAACAAAACTGAAGGAATTCTGAAGATTTCGGTTTTCTTAATTCTGAGCGAACTGAATAGCGATTTTGTGCGCGTCATTTTCCGCGTCATAGTCGATTTTCCAATGGTAGTAGTCACATATTTTCTTGACAATGGCCATGCCAAGTCCGAGAGACTCACTATTGCTTCCTTTCTTGAAGCGACGAAACATCTCAGAGGCCGCCGTTCCATTGGTCTTGCCCGAGTTTTCCAGAAGCAGACGATTCTCATCCAATGTAGATTTGATATAACCGTCTTCCACATTGTGCTTGATGGCATTGCTCACCAGGTTGGTCAACATGATCTCGAGTAGCACCTCGTTGCATCGCACGGGCAGAGAGCCTTCCAGCTCCTCGGCCACCTTAAGGTTTTTCATGTCAGCCAACTCATGCATGTCAGACATGACCTGGCGAACCCTTGGTACGACATCCAAAGGTTTCTCATCGATGAACTCTTTGTTGTCCAGCTTCGTGAGTAGTGCTAAGGCTTTGCCGAGTCTTTTCAGGTGATGGAGCGCTCCTTGGGCAGAAGTGACCAGCATCATTTGGTCCTCATTGAGTGACGGATCCTGAATAAGCAGGTCTAGCTTACCCTGAGCTACCGCGATCGGGGTCTGTATCTCGTGTGAAGCGTTTTCGGAGAACTCCTTTAACGATCGATAATCAGATTGTACTTTCTCTGTCATTTCTGACAAGAACTGGTTGAGCTTTTTGAACTCAGATACTCTGCTCTTAGGAAAGGTGAGCCCATCCGGACGCTCTAAGGAAAACCCCTCGATTGAGCTCAGTGTTGCCCGAAAAGGCTTTAATAAGAAGTAGGAAGAAGTGAATGCAAGGATAAGCACGCTACCAAAAAGGATCAGATACATCGTAATCAATGACTCTACTACGCCATCCACAATGTCATCTGACTCGACGATCACGTCATAGATCTCAAAGCGGTACCAGCCCGACTCAAACTGCTGCTCGGAAACCAGCTTCAGGTGGGGCTCCATTCGCTCTAACCCGGCATGCAGCACCAATGTGTCCGAAAAAACGCGTCGTTCCACTGCAGGATCGATGGGTTCGATGGTGAGTTTACTCCAGAATACCTTCTCTTTGGGCTGGCTGTTCCGAACGTAGTTGGCGGCAACCTTCTCGCGTTCCCGTAAAAACAGACGTTGCTCAACATCCACTTCTCGCTTCATCACATGATAGGTGATGACTCCTCCAATAATGAAAACGACCAAAGAGATCGTAATAAAGGCGATGGCGAGTCTGTAGATGACACTCATTCCACTTTCATCTTATAGCCGGCACCGTAGACGGTTTGCAAGTAGTCGTTTCCCCCTGCATGCATGATCTTCTTCCTCAGGTTCTTGATGTGCTGGTAAACAAAGTCAAAAGAATCTGCCGTATCCATGTAGTCGCCCCACAGATGCTCAGCGATCGATTGCTTGGTGAGTAGGCGATTCTTGTTCACAATGAAGTATTGGAGCAGCTCATACTCCTTGCGTGTAAGGTCCAGCTGCTGATCCTTAACATAGGCCTCATGGGATTGCATGTCCAGGGCGATCTCTTCGAACTCTAACCGATCTTCACCTTGCTGATGTCTCCGGCGATAGATTGCTTTGAGCCGGGCATTGAGCTCCGCCAGATGAAATGGCTTTGACAGATAGTCATCTGCCCCCATTTCCAAGCCCGCGAGCTTGTCATCCAAAGCGTTTTTGGCACTGATGATCAGGACGCCGTAGTCTGGCCAGTTTTCCTTGATGGACCTTAGGATGTCCAAACCATCCCCATCCGGCAGCATCAAGTCCAGGACCACAATATCGTAGCTGTATCCATAAAGCTTGCTCAATGCATCCCGAAGATTGGCGGCATGCTCACACACATAGCCCTCGGCACCCAGGTACCTTAAGGTGTTTTCAGCCAACTCCTGATTGTCTTCTATGATCAGCAATTTCACGGTCGAAAAGTAGTGGCTTTTTTTGAAGAAATTCTGAACTACGATGTCAGAGCACATTGACCTCTCGCTCCAGATCTACGCCGAAAGTCTTTGATACTGAGCGCTGAATATCTTTTGCGAGCCGAAGGATCTCCTTTCCGCTGCCCCCACCGTAGTTGACTAGTACGAGGGGCTGGCGGCGATGAACACCAATATTCTCCTTTCGCTTCCCCTTCCAACCACACTGATCAATCAGCCAGGCAGCGGGTATTTTCGACGATTGGTCATCGACCGCAAAGTGTGGCATTGCCGGATATAGCTCCATAAGCGCTTCTACCAGCGGTTTTTCCACGACTGGGTTCTTGAAGAAGCTTCCAGCGTTGCCAATCTCGGCGGGATCTGGCAATTTCGACTGGCGAATATGGATCACCGCCTTGCTAATCGCTTCCAAGGTAGGTGCTGAGACTGCCATTTCACTCAAGGTCTCCTCTATCGCACCATAACTCGTATGAAAGACATGAGCTCTTTTCGTAAGCTTGATACGGACTCGGGTCACGACATACTTACCTTTTTGCTTTCGCTTGAAGGTGCTGTCCCTGTAGCCAAATTGGCACTCCATTTTGCTGAATTCCCGACGCTCCCCGGATTTGATCTCGTAAGCATCAAGGGAATCAAAGACGCTTTCCAGTTCGACCCCGTAAGCTCCGATATTCTGAATCGGCGCGGCGCCCACTGTCCCAGGAATGAGTGAAAGGTTCTCGATCCCACCAAGACCTTGTTCTACACACCACAGTACCAACTGATGCCAAATGATACCCGCACCGACCTCGACCACTGCCGTATCCTCGTCCTCTTCGACAATCCGAATGCCATCGATTTCCATTTTGAGAAAGACCCGTCGCTGGTTGCCCGTGAAGAGAATGTTGGAACCGCCACCAAGCACAACTTTGGGCAATGGAACAAATCGACGAACTTGAAAGACCTCATCAATGTCCTCCTCATTGCGAATCATCGCCACATATTGAGCGTTGACGTCGATCCCAAAGGTATTGTAGGGTTTTAGCGATATGTTGTGATGGAGAACCAAGGAGTTGACCGCAGCAAATATCTAACGTGTGAAAGTCAAGGATCAGTCGGCTGCGTCAAACACAATCTCACCACCAACGATTGTCATTAGCACCTGCGCCTCGAGGATCTCGTCCTCCTCGATGACCATAATATCCCGGTCAAGGACCGTAAAGTCAGCCAGTTTACCTGCCTCGATGGACCCTGTAACGTCCTCCTGAAAAGCACCGTACGCCGCATCTATCGTGTAAGATCTCAGAGCCTCTTCCCGTGTCATTTTCTGATCGGGCTCGTAGCCACCCTCTGGTGTACCACCTAGTGTACGTCGAGAGACAGAGGCATACAATGATGCCAGAGGATTGATGGGCTCAACTGGAGCATCCGTCCCGTTCACAATAGGCGCTCCGGACTGCAAGAGCTTTTGCCATACATAGGCGCCTTCCCTTATTCGACGGACTCCCAGACGTTTGATCGCCCAAGGTCGATCCGAGGACATATGAATGGCTTGCATGGCAGGTATCACTCCCAGCTCGGCGAACCTTGGTATGTCCCGACCGCTGATGTGCTGAGCATGCTCGATCCGGAAACGGTGGTCATCCCTGATGCTGGGAAATGCCTCCATCGCCCTCTGATAAATGTCCAAAACCTCACGGTTGCCTCGATCACCAATGGCGTGCGTACATACCTGGAATCCCGCCTCAGCCGCCCGCATGGTCACGTCCTCGATTCGTTCCATAGGAGTTACATTGTGGCCAAATACGCCGGGAGCGTCCGAATATTCTTCCAGCAGCCATGCCCCCCGGGACCCCAGAGCCCCATCACTGTAGAGCTTCACCGCTCGGATGTTGAGCAATTGATCTACGGTGTCGATCACCGGACCACTCTCAAAGTATTCCTGGAGAAGGCCTTCATTCCTTCCACTCAACATAACATGGAGCCGCAAACTCAGATCTCCAGCTTCCTTGAATTCCTTGAAGACTTCAATATCGAGGGGTCCGGACCCTGCCTGGTGGAATCCAGTCAACCCATGTTGGCGACAGGCCTCCAGCGCAAGAGAAAAAACCCTTTGCCTACGTTCTTTTGTCTCGGCAGGGATGACTCCCGTGATACTACCTTGGGCCGTTTCGTTAAAAATCCCCGTCGGCTGGCCAGATAGCCCTTTGAAAATCTCACCACCGTCGGGATCGGGAGTAGACGCGTCGATCGCAGCCATTTCCATCGCCTTTGCATTGGCGAGCCCCGCATGGCCACTGGCATGCTTGAGCCAAACAGGATGATCAGGGACGGCTTCGCTCAATGCATCGTGCGTCGGGAATCCATTGACAATGCTTTCCGGTGAACTGGTCCATTTATCCTGATGCCAGCCACGACCCACAATCCATTCCCCTTCCGGGGTTTCGGCAGCTCTTTCCGCCACCGCGTCGACGAGCTCGGAATAGCTTTTCACTTCCCTCAGATCGACGTTAATGAGGTTTTGGCCTACACCCATAATGTGCGCATGCCCTTCAATGAAACCGGGGTAGACCACCTTTCCTTCCAGGTCCATTTGCCGAGTGTCCTCTCCGATATAACCAGAGATTTCGCTATTACTTCCCACTACCATGATCTTGCCGTCCTTGATGGCAACTGCTTCTGCCAAGTGACTGTTGGCATCCACTGTATAGATACGTGTATTGATCAAGACAAGGTCGGCAGGATCTTGTGTGGTACACGCACTTAAAACAATCGTAAGCAGTGCGAGTAGGCGTAGGGTTCTCATGTCGGTCTAATTGCGTTAAAACCCTAAATCTAAAACCCTCAAACTTATCCAATCAAATAATTCGTTTATTATTCATTTCGCCCTATTTCGGTTATCTTTGCGCTCCGGTTCGGATGGACCACCCCTTTGGGGATTGTATCATTAAATCCAATTGGTTTTGATCCCTACCAATTGGCGTATGACGGGATCAACTCACATTTATTATGTCAGAAGAAAAGAAAGAAGAACTTGAAGAGACTGGTGCTGACGCTCCTGTAGAGAGCAAGGAAGAAGCCCAGGAGGTTGAAAGTTCAGTAGAGGCAGAGGCTCCTGAAGCGCAAGCGGAAGAACCAACATCTACCGAAGAAGTAGAGGCCAACGCCGAAGAAGTGGAAGCTGTCGCCGAAGAACCAGCGGCTGAAGCTACACCACAAGAAGAAGAAGAAGCTGCGCCTGCAGTGGAAGCCGCCGAGGAGAGCAAAGAAGAAACCCCGGCACCCGCAGTGGAAGAAGCTCCTGCCCCTGTAGCGGAAGAAGCTAAAGAAGAGCCACAAGAAGAGCCACAAGAAGAGGCTGCCGCACCCGTTGCGGAAGAGGCCAAAGAGGAAAAGAAAAAGAAAGTTCCCAAAAAGGAAGAAGGTCCAGCCATCGAGGATTGGTCCCTTCCTGAAGATGAAGGATTCGGTGACACGTACACCGATGAGGAGCGAAAGAAAATGGAAGACCTCTACACTTCCACGCTCACCGAAATCAACGAGAAAGAAGTCATTGTCGGCCGAGTGGTCGGAGTAACTGATAGGGACGTGATCGTGAACATCGGCTTCAAATCTGATGGGCTCGTATCGCTCTCCGAATTTCGTGATGTAGAAGAGCTAAAGGCCGGTGACGAGGTAGAGGTATATATAGAGGAGCAGGAAAACGCCAACGGGCAGCTGATCCTCTCCAGAAGAAAGGCGAAGATTGTCAAGGCCTGGGAAAACATCCAGAAGGCGTTGGATTTTGACGAGGTTATCGATGGCATGGTCAAGCGCCGTACCAAGGGCGGATTGATCGTTGATATCTACGGCGTGGAAGCGTTCCTTCCCGGATCGCAAATTGACGTAAAGCCGATCAGGGACTTCGACATATTTGTGGGCAAGAAGATGGAGGTCAAAGTTGTAAAAATCAACTACAACAACGATAACGTCGTCGTTTCCCATAAGGTACTGATCGAAAAGGATCTGGAGCAGCAAAAAGCAGAGATCCTCAACAACCTCGAAAAGGGTCAGGTACTCGAAGGTGTCATCAAGAACATGACGAACTTCGGTGTATTCATCGACCTTGGAGGTGTAGATGGCCTATTGCACATCACCGACATCTCTTGGGGACGTATCAATCATCCGGAGGAGGTACTATCGCTTGACGAAAAAGTCAATATCGTTGTTCTCGACTTTGATGACGACAAAAAGCGTATCTCTTTGGGTATGAAGCAGCTCACTGCGCATCCTTGGGATTCTCTTGATACGAAGATCGATATCGGGTCTAAGGTGACAGGAAAGATCGTCAACGTAGCAGACTACGGCGCGTTCCTCGAGATCATCCCGGGTGTAGAAGGACTGATCCACGTATCTGAAATGTCCTGGTCTCAGCACTTGAGAAACCCTCAAGACTTCATGGGTGTGGGCGACGAAATGGAAGCGGTCGTGCTGACCATCGATAGAGACGAACGAAAGATGTCACTGGGCATCAAGCAGCTCACTGAAGATCCTTGGACGAAGCAAGACCTATTGACCAAGTATGCACTTGGTACGAAGCACAGCGGTATCATCCGTAACCTGACCAACTTCGGTCTCTTCATAGAGCTCGAAGAGGGTATCGATGGTTTGGTGCACGTATCGGACTTGTCTTGGACCAAGAAGATCAAGCACCCTTCCGAGTTTGTGAAGGTAGGTGACGAGTTGGAGGTGGTCGTGATGGAACTCGACACGGAGAATCGAAGACTTGCCTTGAGCCACAAACACCTTGAGGAAAATCCTTGGGACACATTCGAAACAGTCTTTACGCGTGGATCACTTCACAAGTGTACCATCGTCGGTCGTACGGAGAAGGGAGCACTGCTCGAACTTCCTTACGGCTTGGAAGGACACTGTAATAACAAGAACCTTCTGAAAGAGGACGGTACCCAAGCTTCTGAAGGCGAGACGCTCGACTTCAAAGTGCTGGATTTCTCCAAGGACGATAAACGTATCATCCTTTCGCACACTGGTACTTGGAAGAAAATGGACGAGAGTGTCAAGCGCAAGTCTACCAGCACTAGTGGCGGTGGAGGTCAGCGCGGTAAGACCCTCGACAAAATCAACCAAGAGACTGAAAAGTCAACGCTTGGCGATATCGCTGCACTCTCTGCTCTGAAGCAGCAGATGGAAGACGGCGATAAGGACGAGTAATAACTCAAAACTGAGTGGCAATGGTATTTTAAACCAAGCCCTCGGAATAAGTAAGAAGTGGTTTTGGTCCATCAGGATCAAAACCACTCTTAATAATGATTAATATTGCATTGCCTGGTTCCGTGGCCGAGTGGCTAGGCAGAGGTCTGCAAAACCTTTTACAGCGGTTCGAATCCGCTCGGAACCTCAAAAGGTCATCTCAACTATGAGATGACCTTTTTTTGATCCTTCTAATGGTTAGTCAAAAATTGCCCATCAAGAAAAGGGCATTGCGCTCATCGATTGGCCAGCCGCCAGATGCTTCACACACGCGTCTTCGCTAAGATCACCAGACGAGCGATGTGATCAATTGATCTGTAGAGAATTCACAAGATCTTCGATCTCGAGAAAAGTTGCAGTTGAATATGTTGCTCCCTGTGGCAATCGCAACTGCGTGAGGCGTCGGGCCGGTCAACAATAGGTTACAGAAATGAGGTGCCTCATAAGGAACTCCTTTTT
>JBCCXG010000112.1:0-12194 GCA_039191945.1 Bacteroidota bacterium | reverse complement strand
TTTGGCAGTTACAGTAGACATATCTCCAATTGCTATTTTCCTGAAAATTAAGAAAGCCTCCCCGGCAAAAGGGGAGGCCACTCATTTAACCAACCAACTAACTTATACTGTTGTCGCTTCCAATGCAGGGGCTGCAGGAAAGTCTACTGGTACCTGGGTAGTACCGTGCACGAAATTGCTGATGATCTTGTAACCGATGACAATGATGGTGTCTATCAAGTTTGCTTTTGTATACCCTGCTGCGAAGAATGCATCCGCCGCCTCTGCGCTCGGCTTGCTTCGGTTCACGACGATGTCTTTGACGAATCTAGCCAGCGCATCAAATTTCGAGTCGAACGAGGCCTCACCCGTACGGATCTCTAGGATCTGCTCATCCGTAAAGCCATTCATCTTACCAAGCGCCGTGTGGGCTGCCAAACAGTATTCACATTCATTCACTTGGCTCACGACAAGGTTAATGATTTCTCGCTCTTTCGCTTTGAGCGTGCTTTTTCTGTTTTGCAAGGCCAAGTAATCGCCTAAGGCTGTATCAGAGTACGCATATGTCGCATATAAATTGGGGACGAAACCAAGACCTTTTTGTAGGTTTTCGAAGATCGCTTTATTGCCTTCACTTACTTCGTCGATGGTAGGTACTTCAAAAGATGCCATTATTTATTTGTGTTTGTTTTTGTTATTCAATTCCTGATTAATGGAACGCCACTTATAGCCCACGGGTAAGGGTCCATGTTTCCCTAGTGACTGTCGATTTTTCCCGAAAAGTACTTTTTGGGCAACTATCCGATCAGGAATCCTTTCCAGGAGGTCCATCCTAGCCTACCGCGGTTGGTCCCCTCGACTAGCCACGACTTTTCCCTTGAAACTCCAGAATTCCCGGTAGCTTTGATAAAATCCAAATCATTATGCGCTGGATCATACTTCTGGTACTCGCAGGTACCATCACCACGATCAATGCTCAATCTGATGAGCCGATGGGTTGGCCGAGAGAACTCATCCTCGAAGCCGGCACAGAGATTACGCTTTACCAGCCCCAACTGGATGAGTTAGATGGAAATGTCATCAGTGGTCGCATGGCCGTTAGCACTAAGGATGGGAACGGCGAGCTGGTATTTGGTGCCATCTTCGTGACAGCCCGATTGGCTACTGATCGAGAGGAGGGCATTGCATCCTTCGAAGACATTGCGGTCGAGCAAACCAAGTTTCCGGATGATCTATCAGAGGAAAAGGTCGAAACCCTGAAAATAGAGATTGAGGAGGGTATTGCGGCGTGGGAACCAGTTGTCTCATTGGATGTTTTGGAAGCAAGCCTGGCAGAGGCTGAGCTTAAAACATCAGGCACCAGTGGACTGAAACACGATGCGCCAGAAATCTTCTACCGAGAGAGCCCTTCTGTGTTAGTTTTGATTGATGGGGAGCCAAAACTATCGGATAACCCAGGAGTAGGCGTGGCTTACGTCATGAATTCTCCCTTTTTCCTTGCCAAGGAGACCAATGGCTCTATGTACTATCTACGAGGAGGAGAGTTCTGGTATAACTCATCTGAGATCACGAGTGGATGGAAGGAAACATCAAATGTGCCCGACGCCATCAAAAAATTCGCTGAGGCCAACGAGGATAAGAATCAAGAAAAACCTACGGATTATGAGCCGCCGGCGACCGCACCTGACATCATCATTTCCACATCATCAGCAGAGTTGATCTTAGTGGATGGAAAACCAGACTATCAACAAGTCAGCGAAACCAATTTGCTCTACGTCAAGAATACCGAGAGTGACGTCATTTTAAATATTGATGAGCAAAGGCACTACATTCTGCTGGCGGGCAGATTCTATGCCTCCAAGTCATTGGAAGATGGAAGCTGGGCTTTTGTAGAACCCTCTAGCTTACCCGAAGATTTTTCCAAGATTCCTGATGAGGAGACAATCAGTGCGATCAAGTCAAGTGTGCCCGGTACCGTGGAGTCGAGGGAAGCGCTCCTAGAGCAGTCGATACCCCAAACCGCCGAAGTGGACCGCAGCAAGACCATTGAGGTGACGTACGATGGGGAACCTAAGTTCACTGCCGTGACTGGCACGGACGTACAATACGCAGAGAACTCCCCGCAGACCGTTTTGAAAATTGATAAGACCTACTACGCCGTAGAAGACGGGGTTTGGTACTCATCCAACCAAGCAAAAGGTACCTTCTCGGTCAGTGCAGAGCGGCCAGCAGAAGTCGATGATTTACCCGCTTCATGTCCAGTTCACAATGTGAAATATGTCTATGTCTATGATACTACACCGGAGGTGGTGTATGTGGGATACACGCCTGGCTACTATCACTCTTATGTTTATGGTGGAGTGGTGGTTTACGGTACTGGTTGGTACTATCGACCGTGGTACGGCGCCTACTATTACCCAAGACCCGTTACCTATGGGTATGGTGTGCATTGGAACCCCTATACGGGTTGGGGCTTCAGTGTCAGATTTAGTTATGGATGGGTCGGCTGGGGCTTTCACCCCTATTATCGCCCGTACTGGGGACCAAGAGGGTACTATCCCGGATATAGATACGGTTATCGTCGAGGCTATCACCGCGGCTACAACGCTGGTTTTAGGGCAGGCTATCGCGCGGGTCAGAGGAGTAATGTATATCGCAATCGATCGGGAGTACGTACGATGAATCACCCCAACTATCGCAATAGGGCGAGGACCCGACCTGGTACCCCCAGTACCAGGCCAGCAACGAGACCAAGTACCAGGCCGAGTACGAGGCCAAGCACTCGACCCAGTGCCAAGCCACAAACCCGCCCCAGTACACGTCCCAACAATGTATTGACCGATAAGAATGGGAATGTCTATCAAAGAAGTCGAGAGGGTAACTGGGGCAATGCCAATAATAATCGCTCCTCTCGCCAGTACCAACAACCTTCGACACGCCAGCGCCAGGAGCTCAATAGGAGCTATAACAATCGACAGCAAATCAACCGGGGAAGCAGAGGAGGTGCGAGACCAAGTGGTGGCAGAGCTGGAGGAGGCAGAAGAGGCCGAAACTAGGGTCATTCTTTTTTGCGCTCGTTGGTGAAGGATCCCTATCCTGCCACTTCCAAGGTGAAGGTGCTGATCATTGTCAATTTTTCCCATCGAGACGCTTCAGTTTTGTTGATGTCCCGGGAACAAAAAGTAAATTACTTGGGTAGTTAAGCCATGCTGCTGGAATACAAAGACAACAGACTTGGAGGATATTTTGCGTTGACAGACGAGATTCGCTATTTCGAAGCGATTGTTGCAGAGAGGCCCCAGCTCATTCACATTGTTTGGAACCGAAGTGATCAAAGCGTGGGCTTAAAGGTCGATGACATCCCGCTCATACTGCGTCCCAATCAGGTGACCACGTTGACGTTTCTCCAGCAGCTCAATTTGACAGGTACGCCTACCGGACTTTCCTTCTATTCCTTCAATCGAGAATTTTATTGCGTCCAGACGCACGACGAAGAGGTTTCTTGCAATGGGATCATATTTTTTGGTGCCCAAGATCTACCGATCGTTACACTGGATGATGAGGAAGTTCGGAAGTTCGATTTGCTCTACCAGGTCTTCCTCGACGAATTCCGAACCAGGGATAAGGTGCAAGGTGAGATGCTCCAAATGCTCCTGAAGCGACTTATCATCAAGGTGACACGCTTAGCCAAGGAGCAGAGTAATCTCCACACGGTTGCGGATAGTCAGGTCGAGCTCATCCGTAAGTTCAATAACCTGGTGGAGCAGCACTTTCGCGAGAAGCGGCAGGTGGCAGACTATGCAGACCTCTTGTTCAAATCTCCTAAGACACTCTCCAATCTCTTCGCGAAGTATGGACAGAAAACACCGCTGAGTATTATTCACAATCGGATTGTCTTAGAGGCAAAGAGTCAGTTGCTCTATACTGATAACACCGTCAAGGAGATTGCGATGGAGTTGAGCTTCGATGAAGTTGCTTCCTTTCACAAACTCTTTAAGAAGATCGTGGGTAAGACCCCCCAAAAGTTTAAGGCAGACTCACTTAGCATCGCTCCTACAGCTCTTTGATGAGATACTGGTAGAGGTCCAGCATGGCTTGCAAATCCGTCCTATGTACCTTTTCGAAGGGGGTATGTACGTGGTCTTCGGGTGCACCAATAAAGCACCAGTCAATGCCATAAGGAGAGTGGTGAATCTCCCGACCGTCACTCGATCCGCTGGCCTCTACCTCTAACTGGAAGGGGATTCCCGACTGCTCAGCCATCGCAATGAGTCGATCTACAAACGATCTTCTTGGTATGGAGCGATCCCGGATAGAGATGACAACACCTTCTCCATGTTTGACGCCATCAGTGACCCAGGTAATGTCAGAAACCAATGCGTAGCGAATCGCCCATCGCTTCATGATCAGATGCAGCAGCATAGGCACTGATCCACCCCCTTGTTCTTCAAAGCACGAAAAAACGATGATGCCGTCCTTCATTGTTTCACACTGTTTGAGTGCATTGTAAATTCCCAGTCGATTGTCTAGGTAGGGAGACTGAATAAAAGATTCGTCAAGATGTAGATTGGGCTTGAAGGTAAGACTAGTGCCGCGTGTGATGGCACGAGGCAGATTGTGGAACAGATTGTGCTGTTCATCTACTTGGAGCTCGCATTCTATAGGTCCTAAATGGTCTGAACCTACCAGCTCGTATCCTGATTGGACTTCCGGCCCGCCTATGGGGATGAGTTGATTGCCGTATCGGACCATGAACCCAATGGTGTCCATGTGAGCAAATACCGCCGTTCGAGGATTACCAAAAACAAGGAGTAAAGCGTCGCCAGTAGTATCATCGACCACCACTTCAGGCTTGGCCGCCCATTCCTTTTGGTGACTTTGGACATACTCCATGATGAACTGCTTCATGGAAGCTTCTTCGCCACTCGGTGATTGGATATTTAGAAGTGCTTTCAGTAGATCCACATACAAGAAATTTGGCAGCAAATATATCCGCAACAGCCCATTGGGGGTAAGTTTGCGTGGCCACCTCAACCTGATGGACCGATTTGAGATCAATTTTAGGATGATTTCGTTGTATAGTGCATAGAGACAACTTTCCTTCTTGGAGCTTTTCTTTCAATATCTGACAATCTATGCGCTGAGCACCCTAAAATTCATTTTCGGGCCTGCTCTTGGTTTGACTTACGGATTGAGCATTCCGGAGACTATCTTTTTCAACACGTTGGGGATGGTTACACCTGCGTATCTCCTCCGGATCTTTGGTGACCGCATGCGCCAGCTCTACCGCAGGTGGTTCATTCGCAAGGACCAGCGCATCTTCACGAAGCGAAATCGAACCTTTGTTAGGGTGTGGCGGCGATGGGGTTTGCCGGGTGTAGCATTTCTTGTCCCTTTGATCCTCATGCCGATCCCTGGAGCGATCATTGCCAATACATTCAGTACAGACACGAGGCCTTACATCCGTTGGCTTTGGCTTTTTGGGGCACTGTACTCGTTGGGTGCCTCGCTGATCCTTCGATTTGGACTGGATCTATTCCGTGGGGTCTTCATCCAGTAGTTCGATATCTTGAATCAAAACGCGATTTGAGATCGACTGGCCCGTGGGTGTTACGGCCAGACCACCTAGTGCCGTCTCCTTGTACTTGACTTCCATATTCTCCCCAATTTCACCCATCGCATCGACGCACTCATCGACCGGGATGACCGCGCTGACGTCCGCCAATGCAATTTGGGCGGATGAGTTGGCAATGGCAGCTGCGCTCGCATTTCTGACCACGCATGGCACTTCCACTAGCCCTGCGACTGGGTCACAAATGAGACCCAACATGCATTGGATGGTGATCGCCACTGCATTGAAGGCTTGGTCCACCGTGCCCTCGAGACAGTAAACGATAGCTGCGGAGGCCATGGCCGCGGCAGAGCCGGTCTCTGCCTGGCATCCACCCACTGCTCCGGCAATAGAGGCTCGTTTCTCCAGAATAAGTGCTACGCCAGCACCCACCAGCAGACCTTCAAGAATTTTTCGGTCCTCAAGTCCATGTATATCCTGTAAAGTGGTAAGCGTTCCTGGGAGGATTCCGGAAGCTCCTGCTGTGGGTGCGGCGACGACGCGTCCCATACAGGAATTCACCTCCTTGGCGGCAAGCGCCCGTGCAATCAGTTTCTGGAAGTCGGTCGATAAAACAGTCTTCGGGTGTTGATAGACTTTCTTTGCCCCGTTGTTGATCATACCTGAGTAGGAGGTCATGTCCGCAGACAGTCCTGTATTGACCGCTTCTCTCATGACATGGTAGGCATTTTGGAGTCCGTCCCAAACTTCTTCCTCGGTGATTTGCCGCTGGCGTAGCTCGTACGATAATACAGGTTGAAAGAGCGGAAGGTTTTCAGATACGCAGACTGACTTCCAGTCTGCGAAGCTTTCGAATAACACTGACATAGGGGTCAATTTCAGTACGCACAAAGTTACCGCTACAAAAGATGTTCGCCGCTATCTTTGCGGTCATGCCAATAACAAATGATCTGATCCTTCGAGCCGCGAGAGGCGAAAGCGTGGAGCGGACACCTGTCTGGTTGATGAGACAAGCCGGAAGGATACTGCCTGAGTACAGAGAAGTCCGAGCCCAGATGAAAGGCTTCAAAGACCTGGTCAAGACCCCCGAGCGAGCGGCAGAGGTGACCATCCAGCCGGTAGATATTTTGGGTGTGGATGCTGCGATCATCTTTTCGGATATTCTGGTAGTTCCTGAGGCGATGGGGCTCGACTATGAGCTGATCGAAAAGAAAGGGCCCCTGTTCACCAAAACTGTTCAATCTGAAGCAGATGTGGCCGCACTCAATGTAATTCAGGGCCCAGAACTGCAGTACGTTTATGATGCGCTTCGCATCACTAAGTCGGAACTTGATGGCCGCGTTCCTCTCATTGGCTTCGCTGGAGCACCATGGACCATTTTGGCCTACATGGTCGAAGGTAGTGGGAGCAAGACTTTTTCAAAAGCCAGAAGAATGCTGTATAGACAGCCGGAAATGGCTCACCAGCTTTTGGATATGATTGCTCAGGGTACCACTAATTATCTGCAGCAACAGATTCAGGCTGGGGCAGATATGGTCCAGATCTTTGATTCCTGGGCAGGTATTCTTACACCTGAGCAGTACGGTGAGTTCTCCCTAAAGTACATTGAAAAGATAGCAGGAGCCATCACTTCGGTGCCTGTTACGGTCTTTGCCAAAGGCGCCTATTTTGCCTTGCCGCACATGGCTGCTGTGAGTTGTAATACCGTGGGGTTGGACTGGAATATGGACGTGGCAACAGCCATGGATCTCTTACCCAATAAGACACTACAGGGCAACTTAGATCCATGCGCTCTCTATGGGGAGTTTGATGATATTCGAAAAGCGACGGAGCATATGTTAGCTACTTATGGGTCGCACCCACATATTGCAAACCTCGGGCATGGGGTCTATCCGGACACTCCTCCGGACAACGTGAAGTGCTTCATTGAGACGGTGAAGTCCTATGAAATGGTAGGGTCATGAAAAGAAAGTGGCCTGCCTTTGCTTTGATGTCTTGGATCGTATTATTGTTCTGTCTTCTTTCCCTACCTGGAGAGGCTCAGCAGCTACAGCAAATGGTGGACCCTCCTTTTACGATCACAAAAAAGGAAACGCGCTGGCTGGAGAAAAGAGGTTTTTACACCGCAGGTTATGACTGGACCAATCACCAAGTCAATCAATACCTCTTGGCGGCCCTGGAGCAGCGAAAGAAAACCCAAAAAGTGTGGCTAGTAGGAGCCCTAGCCGCAGGAGGAAGTCTGGTCTTAGGTGTGGTGGGCGTAGTGGGTGCTTTCGCGGCGAGTGGTGAGTCAAGCGCAGTGGAGTCTATTTTTGTCACGATGTCTGTTGTGGGATTTGTGGGCATTTGGGCGAGTGCTCTAGTGACCCCTATCCTAGCTATCATCAAGAGTAGCAAGGCGAGAAAGTTTGTACGGATGGCGAAGGAAATCCTTCAGAATACTGAAACACGGTCTTAATGAATTTGAAAGAAAACTACCTGAGGGGCAGTCGCCTCTTGGGACTTTGTGTCGCTATTTTCACCGGCCTGTCGCTACAGGCCCAGGTTTTAGAGGGTAAAGTAGTTGACGGTGAGACCGGCCAGGGCTTGCCGGGCGTGCTGGTTTACAGTGGGTCGGATACCACAACGACATCCACGACAGGACAGTTCGTGATCAGTCCCTCAGGCGATCACCCAATTGGTTTCCGAACGTTGGGCTATGAAGTGCTTACTCTCCGTGCTGAGGAGATCACAAATGTGATTCTGTTGAAGCCGAAAGCCTACGCGATGGAGGGGGTCGTAGTCAATGGATTCGTCACAGGGAGAGACTTTTGGAAAGTACCGATGCCGATTTCTAAGCTCGGCCGCAGGGAACTGGAGGACATTGCGCCGATTATGGTGATGCCGGCGCTCAATCTGCTACCTGGTGTTTACATGCAATCTGGTGCCATCAATACCAACCGGATATCTATTCGTGGGATCGGATCTCGATCCCCTTTTTCTACGAATAAGTTAAGAGCTTATTTTGGTGATATTCCGCTGACGAACGGATCGGGCGAGACCACCATAGAAGACATTGACATGGGGTGGCTGGGTCGAATGGAGGTGGTGAGGGGCCCTTCCTCCACGCTTCATGGAGCGGGCCTTGGGGGTGCCATGCTGCTGTATCCGGACCGGCGAGCGGAGCCTTCTAGTCTGGAGGTGGACTTTACCGCAGGATCTTTTGGGCTCTATCGGACGGCTTTGAAGGGTACCTATGGGCATGAAAAGGGCAGCTACAAGATTTACTATAGCGATCTGCATAGCGATGGCTATCGAGATAACAATGAGGTCGATCGGCAGGTCATGGGAGCGAGTTTTAGCAATTACAATGAAAAGACAGAAGATCACTTATTGGCCTACTACCTGGAGCAAAGGGCCTTTATCCCGAGCTCCGTCAATGAAGAGACCTTTTTGAACAATCCGACAGCCGCTGCTCCCAACTGGCAGGCTGCGGAGGGCCTAGAGACTTACAAGCGAGGGCTGATCGGTTATTCACATAGCAGAGAATTGAGTGAAAATATCAGCGCTTCCCTAGGTCTATTCGGCACCTGGTTTTTGAATGATGAACGAAGGCCGTTCAATATCCTCGATGAGATGACTGTAGGATTTGGCCTGCGACCGAAGCTGGAGTGGAGTATCAATGAAGATATTCAGATTGTGGGGGGGCTGGAGTACTTCACCGACTGGTATCAATGGTCCACTTTTGAAAATGACTTTAGCCAATCCGCGGGGCCTGCGAGCGAGCGGGGGGCAGTTTTGGAGCAAAACCGTGAGCGACGGCGCTATTCGAACCTTTTCGCCGAGGTGCAGTGGCAACTCGATCGCTTGACCCTTACGGCTGGCGGTAATTTCAATCAAACCAATTATCGCTTGGTGAACCTATTTTCGCAGGATAGCATAGATCTGACTGGAAACCATCAATATGATCCCATTTTCACTCCGAAATTGGGCTTTAGCTATGTAGCCAGGGAAGATCTTTTGGTCTTCGGATCAATCAGCCAGGGGTTCTCGCCCCCAGCATTGGAAGAAACGCTGGATCCTGACGGTGGCCTCAATACTTCCATTAGACCGGAACGCGGGACTTCATACGAAATAGGAGCCAGATGGAGCCGAGGACCTTGGGTAGCTGAGGTCAATGGTTATCATATGGAAGTGAAAGACCTCTTAGTGGCCAGACGGACTGCCGAGGATGCATTCGTGGGTGTGAATGCGGGGCGAACCCGACATACCGGTCTTGAGTCGGTCTTGGCCTTCGAAATGCCAATTAATGATGTGCTTCAGGTGCGGTCTCGGGTGGCCTATGCACTTAATCGCTTCACTTTTGCAGACTTTGTGGATGAAGAGGAAGACTTTTCAGGCAATGAACTGACCGGCTTTCCGTCCTACAACTTCTCCGCGCAGGCAGGCTTAAGGGTTTGGAACAAAGGGGAGATTTTGTTTACCGAACAGAGTGTGGGTGCCATCCCTATTACCGACGCGAATGATGTATACTCCGACCCCTATCATTTGCTGAATATGCGCATCAGCTGGGAGCAAACGCTGATCGATGGATTGTTAGCCAAAGTAGCTTTCGGTATGAATAACATGTTTGATACTCAATATGCGTCCATGCTGCAAATCAACGCCGGCAGTTTTGGAGGCAATGCGCCGAGATACTACTACCCAGGCCTGCCGAGGAATTTTGACATTCAGATCAGGCTAAACTATCAGCTGTAATACCGCCGAAACTCCTCTAGGAAAGCTCTAGCGTCCAATGGGACTACCCCAGCATGCTCGCAGACGATCCCGCCTGCAAGGTTAGCGAGTTGGGTGACGTTCGCGATGGGTAAGCCGATAGCTGCTGCCAGTCCCGCCACGGCCACGACCGTATCTCCTGCCCCTGAGACATCGGCTATCTCTCGTCTGTGCGCGTCAATGATTTCGAAAGCCCCGTCTTTCCAGTAGAATGCCCCGTATTCTGATAGGGTAACGAGCAGTGATTGAAAAGCCAATTTACCATGTAGCTCACTCGCCGCTGCTGCGAGATGTTCAGAATCAACGGTATCTAAAGGCCTGCCGAGTGCCTGTACCAACTCCTTTAGGTTGGGCTTTAGCAAGGTGACTTCTCTATAGGCACCGAAATTGTGGTCCTTTGGATCTACGATGGTGGGGATGTTCCTTGACTGTGCGAGGTCGATCATCCACTGGATCAATCCTTCGTCTAGACAACCTTTGTCGTAGTCCTCAAAAATCACCGCTTGGCAGGTGGGCAAAATGTCCTCGATAGCACTCTTAAGTTGAGCAGATTCCGATTCGATCATTGGGTGTGTGTCCTCCTCGTCAAACCGTAATAGTTGTTGACGACTGCAGATGACACGTGTTTTGACTGTAGTTCGGCGGGAGGCAGATGAGACGATGCCGGTCTTGTGCATGTCTTTATTATCCAGAAGGCGCAAGATCTGCTTTGAGGGCTCATCCCCTCCCACAAGCCCGCAAAGTATTGGCTCTGCTCCCAGGCTCTTGATATTAAGCGCGACGTTGGCAGCCCCTCCCAATCTATGCTCCTTTTGCTGCACGTTGACGATTGGCACGGGCGCCTCCGGGGAAACACGCTCCACTTTACCTTGGATGTAACTATCCAACATGATGTCGCCCACCACCAACACCTTGAGTTGGGCAAACTGCTCCAGTACCTTTTGAAGGTCCAATGCCACAGTACTGGACTACAGCTTGGCTAACGATGTTTTGATCCTCTCGACAGCCTCCTTCAGCTCTTCCTCAGAAGCCGCGTAAGACAGCCTGATGCAGTTGGGGGAGCCAAAAGCCTGTCCGGTTACCAGCGACACGTGCGCGTCTTCCAACAGGTACAGGCAAAAATCGGAAGCATCTTTAATCGGACCCTTGCCGAAGTAGCTGCTGATGTCAGGGAAGAAGTAGAAAGCTCCCTGCGGGAAATTCACCTTAAATCCCGGAATATCGGAAAGCAAGCCATGGACCAGCTCCCTGCGCTGGCGATAGGCCTCTGCCATGGCGCGAGATGCATCTTTAGGTGCTTTGAGCGCAGCAAGTGCCGCTCGTTGTGCGATCGAGCTATTGGCAGAGGTCAACTGGCCCTGGATCTTGTTGGCACTTTTGGCCAGCCACTCGGGAGCGCCAATGTAACCGACCCGCCAGCCCGTCATCGCATAGCCTTTGGAGAAACCGTTAATGGTAACGGTCCGCTCCTGCATACCCGGAAGCGTCCCGATACTGACGTGCTTGCCCGTAAAGTTGATCATCTCGTAGATCTCGTCGGAGAGTACGATAATGTTGGGATGATCTTCGAGAACTTTCGCAATTGAGGTGAGCTCTTCTTTGGTGAAGACCGAACCGGTGGGGTTGCAGGGAGAGGAGAAGATAAGTGCTTTGGTCTTATCTGTAATTGCTGCCTTGACCTGCTCCGCAGTGGCTTTGAAGTCCGTAGAGATGTCGCCCACGACTTCAACGGCAGTACCCTCTGCCAAGCCGATGAGCGCTGTGTAGCTCACCCAGTAGGGCGCAAGCACAATGACTTCATCACCTGGATCTAGCAAAGCCAGGAACAGGTTAGCGATGGACTGTTTCGCGCCATTGGAGACAACGATCTGGTTGGGACCATAGTCCA
>JBCCXG010000111.1:0-12209 GCA_039191945.1 Bacteroidota bacterium | reverse complement strand
GCAAATTGGATACAGCCAAACAGCAGGTGTTACAGTAGATATGAGATTAGAATGAAATTTCAAGCTAATGAATAGGAATCATGTCAATTCCATTCACAGTATTAGATGAGAAAGGTCTCAACAGATAAACATGCTATCTATTCAAGCTACTTACTCAACTCCAACAAAACCACGCATTCTACATGATGCGTATGTGGAAACATATCTACGGGTTGGATCTTGGTCACCTCGTAGTTAACCGAAAGGTCCTGGATGTCTCGAGCTTGCGTCGCAGGATTGCAACTGACGTACACGATCTTGGGAGCTTTCAGTTCATTGAGCACCTTGATCACGTTTTTGTGCATGCCCGCCCTAGGGGGATCGGTGATGACCACGTCGGGTGATCCATTGCTCTCGATGAAGTCGGATGTAAGCAAGTCTTTCATGTCCCCGGCGTAGAAGTCCGTATTATCAATCTGATTGATGCTCGAGTTGATCTTGGCATCCTCGACCGCTTCAGGCACAGACTCTATTCCCACCACCTTTTTTGCATCGGCAGCCACGAAGTTGGCAATGGTGCCGGTACCGGTGTACAGATCATAGACGACTTCATCGCCTTGGAGCCCGGCAAACTCGAGCGCTAGATTGTACAGTTCATGCGCCTGCTTGGAGTTGGTTTGGTAAAAGGACTTGGGACCGATGCGAAAGGTCAGGTTGCCCATTTGCTCCTGAATATAAGTTCTGCCGGTATAGTTGATGACCGGCAAATCATAGAAGGTGTCGTTCAGTTTTGTGTTCACCACGTAGTTCAACGAGGTGATCTCCGGGAACTCGTCGTCCAGAAAGGTGAGCGTTCGCAAAATGCGCTTCTTATCATCTTCGGCGAACTGTACGATGACCATTACCTCTCCCGTGGACGTTGTTCGGATGATCAGGTTTCGCAAAAAACCCTGATGGCTTTTCAAGTCATAAAATGGCAGTTCCTCACGCTCAGCAAATGCCTTTAGCTGCAACCGGATCGCATTGGACGGCGTAGCCTGCAGGTGGCAGTGATCAATGTTGAGCACTTTGTCGAACATCTTCGGTATATGAAACCCCAATGCATTGCGACTGAACTCTTCCTCTGAGTCAATCTCTTCCTTAGTCAGCCAGCGCCGATTAGAAAAAGTGAATTCCAACTTGTTGCGATAGTAGGTCGTAGGCTCGGTTCCGAGAATCGGAATGACCTCAGGCATGGGCACGTCGGTGAGTTTCTTGAGATTTTCTGCGACGTGGTTCTGCTTGTAGCGCAATTGGGCATCATAATTGATGTGTTGCCACTTACACCCACCACACACACCGAAATGCTCGCAAAAAGGCTTAACCCGGTCCGGCGACGACTGATGCATTTTCACGACCACACCCTCGAGAAACTTCTTTCGTTTGCCCGTGATACGCACGTCGACAACATCACCCGGCGCACCCCCACGAACAAAAACTACCAAGCCCTCCTTCCGTCCGACACTTTTGCCGTCGGCAGAGATCCCAGTAATTTGCAGCTTTTCGATATTTTTACCTTTTGCCATGCGGCCGCAAAAATAATGATTTCGCACCGTCGGGGAGTTAGGGACAAGCCTTGTTCGACTGTATACAGAGAGATGGATTTATGAGAAAGGTACTTGGTTTACTGTTGACATTTGTCGCTATCACGGGGCAGGCGAACCATATTGTTGGTGGAGAGATAGAGTTTATCCACCTTCGAAACAACGAGTATCGCATCCAGATCGTCCAATATTTTGACGATGCCAACCCCATCAACCCCGGTCCGGAGGCCACAGCCACGGTAAGAATCTTCCGGAATGGAGACAACTCGCTGGTGTCACAGCACTTGCTATTTTTCGAGTCGCGAGAGATCATACCTTACACGAATCCCGAGTGTGCGATTGACGAATTGCGTACCAGTCGGGTCATCTGGGCGACCAACCTCATCTTAAACCCGGACAACTACAGTGACCCTGCGGGGTATTACATCGTATGGGAGCGCTGCTGTCGAAATGCCAACCTGGTCAATGTTGTGAATCCGTTAGGGACGGGCATGAAATATACCTTGGAGTTTCCTCCATTGATCAGAAATGATCAGCGTTTTTTCAACTCTTCTCCGGTCCTCTTTCGGCCTTTGAGCGACTACGCGTGCATCAACCAGCTGTATTACACAGAGTTCACCGGCACCGACCCGGATGGCGATTCGCTCGTGTATTCCCTGGCGCTACCCTTGAATAGCTCGGCGGCCGTTGCTGTCCCCATTCCCCAACCCAAACCACATCCGACGGTAATTTTTGCGGATCCATTTTCCACCACCAATCAGATACCCGGCGATCCCTCCTTGTCAATCAGCAGTCGGGGTTTGTTGACTGTGACGCCGACCCAGGAAGGGCTCTTCGTATTTTCTGTGCTAGTAGAAGAATTCAGAAACGGAGAGAAAATAGGCGAGGTGCAGCGGGACTTTCAGATGTTAGTCATTAGTGAGGGTTGCAATCCTCCCGACCCTCCGGTGGTCGGGGCTTCTATCCCGGGCAATCCGTCCTTTCAGCCGTCAGTAGACACGCTGAAATATGCGGTGGGGGATCGAAAGTGCTTTGACTTCCTGGTGACGAACCTCACAGACGGAGAGACGATCAGCCTCCGGGCGGAGGCGGTCAATTTCGAGGGCGAGGTAGGTGATATCTTCTCTATCGATCAGCAGTTCATCAACGAAGAAACAGACACCTTGCAGCTGGAGGTGTGCGTGTCAGATTGCCCACTGGTTAGTGAGGGGCCTTACATCATTGATCTGATTGCCGGCGACGACGCATGTCCCTTGCCTCAATTGGATACCCTTCGGCTCTCAATTCTTGTTGAGCCACCACCCAATGCCTTCCCGGTCATCAGCCCGGGTGATCAGACCGTGTTTTTGGACGAAGATGATTTTTACACCCTGGACTTCACAGGAACCGATGCTGATGGAGACTCGCTATTCCTTGATTTGTATGTGGCAGGCGTAGCGGACCCCTCGCAAATTGGTATCCAGGTGGAGACACTGTCGACTGCCGACGGCGAGATCAGCGGTAGGTTCATTTGGGATACCGACTGCAGTCTATACGATTTCAGCGAGGAGCAGGTCTTCAGAGCGGCAGTTTTAGTAGAAGATGCAGATACTTGCATGCGGCCAAATCCAGATAGTCTTTGGTTTGATCTCAATGTGTTGCTTCCGCCCAATACGGAACCGGTGGTGGCACTCGACGGGGCATTTGCCGGTCGCACCGACGTCGAGGTTAAGCCCTCTGGTGAGCTGACTTTTGAAGTAGAGGTGGCAGATGCCGACAACGATACGGTCAATTTGCGAATGCTGGCGCCAGACTTTGATCCAGGCGCCTATGGTATGCAGTTCTTACCGTCCGAAGGTATTGGGAGTACGTCATCCGTATTTACCTGGCCGCTGGATTGCCCGTTTTTTGATACCACACGTTCTGAGTTTAGGCTGCTATTTATTGGAGATGACCGAGATAAGTGCAAAACCCAGAACTCGGATACCCTAGAGTTCGTGATCAATATCGATTTCTTCAATAACCCGCCCGAAATGGAGCCAGTCGGGCCTTTTCGGTTGGAGGTCAATGATCCTTTTGAAGTAGAGCTGGTGGCTTCTGATCTGGATGCAGCAGACAATGTCACCATCGACTTCTTTGATGGCTTTAGGCTGCCCAGCTCTCCATCTCTGTCCTTTGATCGCGCGCAAGGACGCGGCACGGTCTCTTCCACCTTATCATGGGTTCCGGAATGTACCCTGCTGGATGGTGAAGATCAGGCGTTCTACGAATTGGTCTTTATCGGTTTTGACGACGCATGTCCAGATCGCAGTTTTGATTCGACAACTGTTGTGTTTGAGATCATCAATCCCCAACCGGCGGGCGTATTCATGCCGCCTAATGTCTTTACGCCCAATGGCGACGGCAAGAATGATGTTTTTAGGCTCACCGGCCTTCGAGAGCCTACGGCCAACCTTCCTCCGGACAATTGTGATGATCAGTTTGACTTTATCACGATCCACGATCGGTCGGGTAAGTCTGTATTTGAGTCCGACAACCGGGAGTTCCAGTGGACGGGCGGAGACAATCCCACTGGGGTATACTACTATGTGGTCCATTTTGAGAAGACGGAGTTCAAGGGCTTCGTCCAGTTGTTGAAATAGCGGAACAACTGGTCCCAGGTCATGGTTGCTAAGGCTATGGCACAACTTCAAGGACTGGGTATCAGTAAGGCCTTCGATGGGCACGCTATCCTCGACGATGTATCGGTATCGGTTGACCCTTCGGAGTTTTTAGTCATCGTCGGTCGCAGCGGCACGGGAAAGTCCACACTGCTGAGAGTCTTGGCGGGACTGGAGCAGCAGGATACCGGGATCGTTTCGTTGGACGGCGAAATACTTCCGCCACCCCAGGGAAAGCTCGTGCGCGGCCATGAAGACATCCAGATTGCTCATCAAGGTTTTGAGTTACATCCACACATGTCTGCGAAGGAGAATATTGAGCGAGGGCTCCTGGCCTACCAGCCAGACTATCGGGCACACCGCACGACCCGACTTCTCGCCTTAGCCGATCTTCAGCATGCGACAAAATCCAAACCCCGAGAGCTTTCCGGAGGGCAGCAACAAAAGTTGGCCATTGCCACCGCGCTGGCAACCGAGCCGAAAGTCCTGCTCCTTGATGAGCCCTTTAGCAATCTGGATCCATTTTCCAGGGATGCTTTTCTTCAAGAGATCAAGCAAAATGCTGCAGAAATGGAGACTTCAGTGATCTTGGTTACCCATGATACAAGGGAGGCCTTATCAGTTGCTGATCGTCTACTGGTCCTCGAGGGAGGACGCATTTCTCAAGAAGGGTCCCCCGAAGACATCTATCAATCACCACGCACCCCGAGTGTTGCCGACTTCTTTGGTCGGGTCAACTACTTCTCAAGGGCCCAGGCGCAGGAGCTGTGGCCGGAGCTCGTTGTAGATGAAAGGGTACGATCCATCGGGTTCAGACCGGAGGCCCTGCGAATTGTGGATGATGGTCCCTTGAAAGGAGAGGTGGCTGCAGTTTCCTATCAGGGAGGCAACTACATGGTCACTGTAGCGTGTCAGGAACGTGAGCAGCTGTTTGTGATAGGTTCAGACCGTATGGCCACTGGTAGTGAGGTCTCCTGCGACATCCTTGCACGGCAGTGCATGTACTTCAGATCGTAGCTCAGGCCACGAGCGCAGATCTATTTCTTGGGCAAGATTTCCCGTTTTTTCCGGCGAAAAACCTTATATTCGACTAAGCTAGCATCAGGAGACCTGCCCCCCAACACCGGAGGGGTAGATCAGTGTAGACAAATCGAATAGAAATCAAAACCAACTCATCATATCATGGATAGCATCAAAGTGCTGGTCGTAGAAGACGAAGCCCTTGCTGCTAAAGATTTGTCCATTATTCTGGATGAACTAGGTTATGAGGTGCTAGAGGCAGTGGACAACAGCCTGGATGCTTTCTCCACCATCACACGTGAGCATCCGGATTTAGTGCTGATCGATATCAATATTCGTGGTGAGATGGATGGGGTTGAACTGGGGCGGAAGTTAAATGCACATCACCCGCTGCCCATCATTTATCTTACGGCTGCGAGCGATCCGGACACCATCAGTCGTGCGAAGGAGACCAGTCCACAAGCCTATCTTGTAAAACCCTTTGACGCCAAGCGCTTGCAAATCGCGATCGATTTGGCAGTCCACAATTTTCGAGAAAAGCAGTCGGGACAGGATAAAGATAACTACAAGATCAAAGACAGCCTGTACATCAAGGTGGACAGTCGCTATCAAAAACTGCCCATGACCGATATCCTCTTTGTGGAGGCAAGTGGTAGCTATGTCGTCATACATACCGAGCAAGCCAAACATACCCTGGCGATCAACTTGCATCAAGTCGAAATGGAGATCGTCGGCAAACGTTTCATGCGAGTCCATCGATCTTACATTGTGAACTTAAGTAAGGTGGACAGCTTTGAAAAGGCGCGCCTTTTTATCCAGGATCGGACGATTCCTATTAGCAAGACCTACCGCGAGGACTTCCAGAAGCGTTTTCACCACATCTAGGCCTGATCAGCTGGGCAAAGCTTCTTCGATCCAAATGACGTTTTGGGCGGGTTGGGACCATGCCCGCTTACGATGCTGTACCCGTCGTTCAACCGCTTGGCGCTTTACTTTCATGGTGGGTGTGAGCAGCCCGTTTTCGACCGTCATGGGCTCTTGCATGATCACCATCTTTGCCATTTGGTCCGCGGGACTGAGTCGGCTATTTATTTTGGCCAAGACTTTTTCTAGCTCCTTGGTGAGTGCTACTTTGGACTGCTTTCGGGCCTCATTCATCAAGACCGTCAGGGCGATTTTCTCCTCTTTGTTGCCTTCGATAATGCAGACCTGGTCAATCAGGTAGTGTCGGCAAAAATTGCGCTCGATCTCGTTGGTCGTCAAGCCAGCCGCACTGGGCAGTTTGACATCTTCCATGCTGCCCAGTATGATTAAGTTTCCTTCTTTGTCAATCGTGCCGCGGTCACCGGTTTTCAAGAAACCATCGGCCGTAAATGCCTCTAGCGTGAGTTCGGTCTCTTGGTAGTAACCCCTCATCATTCCTTCGTGTCTCATCAATACCTCGCCGTCCGTAGCAATCTTCACATCTACCTCCGGTAGGGATCGGCCAACGGCGTTCACTGGTGCACTTTGTAGAAGCGTACTATGAGAGTAGCAGGTGTTTTCAGTCATTGCGTAGATCTCCTCCAGGCGAATCGCAAGCTTTTGGAACCACCGCTTGAGCTCATGATCCATAGGCGCTCCACCCGTGATGAAGAGTCGACACTTTTCAAGCCCTATTCTTTTCAATGTGCGTCTGCGGATAAGCCAATTGACTATTGGGAGGCTCAAGGCCAGCCTCAAACTCCAACCACTCGAGTCACCCAAGATCTCCTGGTTAATTTTTCGCCAAGTGTGCGGCAAGCCGCCGAATAGCGTAGGCTTGACCCGCCGCATGACGGTAAATAAGGCTTTGGAATCATTGCAAAAAGTGATGGAGGCTCCGGCGTAGATGGCACCCAATTCGATCAACACTCGCTCTACCATGTGGGCCAAGGGTAAATGGGAGACCAAGCGATCTTTCGGTCTCATGCCCAGGAGCTGTCGATAATGATCACTGACAAATGTCAAGTTGTAGTAATCATGCATGGCGCCTTTCGGGCGATCGCTGGTCCCTGATGTGTACATGATCGTGGCAGGCGTCCCAGCATCTACTTTGATGGATCCTTCGAGGGGTGAGTAGTGCTGGATGATGTTATTCCAGTGGTGCGTGGTTTCGGAGCGTCGGTAGCATGGGAAAAGTACCGAGGGTAAATCCTTTGGGATGGCCGTGCGCTGGTTTTCGAAGTCATCAAGCTTGCCTAAGAACAGCAAACCCATATCACTGTGGCGGATCGTTTTTCCGAGGGCTTTATTGCTCATATTAGGAAATAACGGTACGGATATGTGCTTGGCCATCATAATGGCCAGATCTGCGATCACCCAATGGGCGCAGTTCTGTGACAATATCCCAATCTTGGTGAACGGAGGCAAATTGAGACTATCAATGTAGGCTGCCATACGGCGCGCCTGATCTCCAACCTGCTGCCAAGTGTAGTGGTAGTACTTACCCTCGAGAGGCTCTACGAGAAATGACTCATGAGGCATCTCCTCTTCCCATCGGAAGAACATCTCGAGCGGCGTAAGAAATGTCATATAGCTGTGCAGTTTAATGTTCTAAAATAGCCCTTGACTTCCAGGGTTTTGGCGGATTGAAAATAAAACTACTAGAACTCTTTACTCAGTACAATTACGCTTTGCCAGAGTGCTATTTCGCTTTGTGGATGAGCTCCATGGGACGGTGAACTAACCAGGAAAATGCCGGATAAAGTCAGGGCTTAAATTACTCCACGTATAACGTATCCTTCTGATAAACAGCGGTTTGAATACAAGGTGTCGACCAATTGAATACCACCTTTTACCTAGATGTATACCCCTTGTCTACCGATAGCTACGGCGTTACGCCCCCTGTCCTGCGTTGACAGGATCAGTGAGTTGGGCAGCAAGTGAAGGTCCTTGCTCATGGATGAATTAGAGTTTGAAGTAACCCTAGAGAAAAGATGAACAGATGCGTAATTTTTATGATGATGGCAATAGCGATTTGGTCTTGTCAGAAGGAGGATGAATTCCCGATAAGGAAGGGAAAAGTAGCGTTCGACTTAGCAACGTTTGAAGGTGAGCCGGCGTCGGGTCGTAGCGAAGGTGATCGACCGGTTGCCTTCATCCTGATCACCTTACAGGATGAGAGCGGTGCGTTGGTGATGGACAAAGAAAAGATTGATTTGATCAGGGTAGGCGAGCACTACGTCACCAGACAACTTGAATTGGTTGTTGGCAACTATGAGATTACCGAATTCTTTGTGATGGACAGTGCCAGTCAGGCCGTGTACATTGCTCCACTCACCGGATCGGAGAAAGCCGAATTCGTCGCCTCACCGCTTCCTATTCCTGTGGTAGTTGTGCCTGACGGAATAGTTTCTGTACCTGTAGAAGTCGTGGCGGTGCACGATGGTGATGATCCAGCTTCTTTTGGACTGGTTGATTTTGGTATTGACTTCGGTGATCCTATGCTCGTCCAACTGTCCATTGAAAAGCACGGACAGCCGTCGCCCGGCCGAATCAATATCATCGGGATGCGGGATGGTTTTGAGATCTACTCCCTGCCGCATGATGTGCCCTCCGGAGGTAAGCAAGTTCGGCTTTACGATAATTTGGATTCTATCGTGTTCATACTTGAGAGCCCTGCGATTGACACTATTGCGCGGGCTGTGGATGAGCTACAGTCTAGCCCAAAAGTGCATTTCACCGTAGGCAGTACCAGCAACGTTCTTCGGGTTCAGGTAGATAGCGCCCCGTTAGCTTTCATTGAGTCAACTTTGTACCTGCAATCGGAAGATGATGTGTATGAGCATCCGCTAAAGCGGGATCCTGCTGGCATGGGATTGATTGCGGAGATCAAAGGCCTACCAGAAGGTGACTATGCTTTCGCCATCGCCGTGTACGAGGAGTCGATCGTAGAATCTGATTCCCTTTCCGGTCGTGGATTTATTTTCAGAGGAGTCGAGCTGCTTGGTGGGCTACAGGTCAATTCTGATACGACGGTACTCGAGCTCCAGGGCCCGGGCTCCACTTCCTCCAGTTCTGAAGAGTGGTCCGAACGGTACTTCCAGCGGCTCAATGATCCGGCAATTAACGCAAGACCGATCGTCTGGAGCGTGCCAACTGCTCCCTGTACTTTTGATTTTCACTTCTTGCCCGTCAAGTTTGACCGACAGCCGGAGTATGCCTACGTAGATTACTTCCTTCATACCGTAGGCGAAGAAAGCAAGGCGGTGGGGTATGTCGAGTGCCACGGACCCTGTCATCTCAATGAACTACTGGCGGACTTCAATGCCCAACTGAAACTTGGCGAAGGCTCCAACGGCTATTGCGTAGCAAAGGATTGGGAACTGGCGGACAGTATGATGATCCTTGATTTTGGAGATGGGCTGAATGAATTCGTCGTCTTTTTCATGCGCTGGGATACCCAAGGGCCGGCATTATTGCTCGACGCTGGACGAGCCATGGATATCAAAGGTCGAATGGCCCATCGTAGCGCCTGGGCCAACTAGATGGTGCGCAGTTGATTGGTAAGCCAATCGGTGACGGGTAGCTTTGCTTGCTACCTGTCACCATTCCTTACAAGTACCTTGGGTTAGTCTTGGAGCGCAGCTACACCGGGAAGTACCTTGCCTTCCATGTATTCCAATAGTGCTCCTCCGCCGGTGCTCACATACGAGACTTTGTCGCCGTAGCCCAGGTTGTTCACCGCCGCTGCTGAGTCCCCACCGCCAATAAGGGAAAAGCCCCCCTGCTCTGTCGCTCTCACCACTGCCTGTGCTATGCTATTGGTGCCATTCGCGAAGTTGCTCATTTCAAACACGCCCATTGGGCCGTTCCAAAGGACGGTTTTCGATTCCTCGATCACCCTGGAAAACACCACAACTGCCTCTGGTCCAATGTCCAGTCCCATCCAACCGTCGCCGATAGAGAGGTTGTCGACAGTTTGGCGATTGGCCTCATTATCAAAAGCGTCGGCAACGATGGAGTCCTTAGGCAATTCCAGATTGACTCCTTTTTCCTTGGCCTTTTTGATAAGTGATTTGGCCAGGTCGAGCTTCTCTTCTTCGACCAGGGAGTTGCCCACATGGCCGCCCAATGCCTTAAAGAAAGTGTAGCTCATACCACCGCCGATGATCAGGTTGTCTACTCTATCCAACAACTGCTCGATGATCAGTATTTTGTCAGAAATCTTCGCTCCACCCATGATGGCGGTAAAAGGTCGCTGCGCACTTTTGAGGACCTTATCGGCATTGGCCAGTTCCGCCTTCATCACATATCCTGAGCACTTGTCATCAAAGAACTTTGCCGCGACTGTCGTCGATGCATGGGCCCGGTGTGCAGTACCGAAGGCGTCATTCACATATATCGTTCCGAGTTGCGCAAGCTTTTCCGCAAAACCTTCATCTCCCTTGGTCTCTTCTTTGTAAAACCTTACGTTTTCCAGTAGTAGCGCCTCGCCACCGCCCAATGCGCCGGCTTTGTCGATGGCTTCCTGGCCGATACAGTCATTGGCAAATTGTACCTCCACTCCCAGTTTTTCGGAAAGGTTGGGAATGATATGTTTCAATGAAAACTTCTCCTCCGGCCCCGTCTTGGGCCTGCCCAGGTGGCTCATCATGATGACCGCACCGCCATCGCCGAGGATTTTTTTGATGGTGGGCACGGCCGCTTTGATGCGCGTCTCGTCCGTTACATTGAAGTCCCCATCCAGGGGCACATTAAAATCCACACGAATGAGTGCCTTATGGCCTTGAAAGTTGTAATCGTCGACAGTCTTCATTGATTTTTTTGGTTAAATCCTTGCCCTCAAAACTGGTACGAAGTTGAAAGGTAAGTGTCAATTAGACAAAGGATTGAAATGAATTTTTGGAGAATTTCCCACAACTCTTCAGCTCGATCAAAACGCTTGGTTTGCCAATTCGTTGGCTTAGCCTAAGTTCGTAGCCCAAAGACTCCATTCCTCATGAAAACCCCTTTTTCATCCCAAAGTCCTACTCGTGGAACCCATTACCCCTTGGGTCCGTCGATCACCGGAGATGGGGTCAACTTCTGCTTATTTGCCCGTCACGCGGACCGTGTTGAGCTCGTGCTCTTCGATCGGGCGGACGCGACCACGGCGAGTCGGGTGTATCCGCTTGATCCTCGGCAGCACAAGACCTATCACTACTGGCATATCTTCATTCCCGGGTTATCGGCCGGACAGGTCTACGGTTGGAGGGTCCACGGTCCTTTTGATCCTTCTCATGGTCATCGGTTTGATGGTCAGAAGCTGTTGGTGGATCCCTATGCCCGGGCCCTCGTCGTCCCCCAGACCTACAATCGAAGAAAGTCGTCCATCCAGGGAGACAATACCGATAGTGCCATCCGTAGCGTGGTCGTGGACATGAATGAGTACGACTGGGAGGGGGACCAGCCGCTGGAGCTTCCCTTTCGGAAGACGATCATCTACGAGATGCACGTCAAAGGCTTTACCATGCATGACAGCTCCGGGGTGAGCGAAGACAAGCGTGGTACGTACGCGGGGCTCATCGAGAAGATACCGTACCTCAAGGACCTGGGGATTACCGCGGTGGAACTCATGCCCGTTTTTCACTTTGATGAGCAAGACGCGCCCATGGGCCTCACCAATTATTGGGGCTATACCCCTTTTTCCTTCTTTGCTCCTCACACGCACTTCAGCTCGGACAAAGGGGTCATGGGACCGCTCAATGAATTTCGAGACATGGTCAAGGCCCTCCATCGGGCGGGTATTGAGGTGATCCTGGATGTCGTCTACAATCATACCAGTGAGGGCAATCACGAGGGTCCGACCATCAGCCTAAAAGGCCTGGCCAATACCACCTACTATCACTTGCAGCACGACCCGCGATTCTACGATGACTATTCCGGTACCGGCAACACATTGTCTGCCAATCATGCCGTGGTGCGCAGATTGATCATCGATAGCTTGAAGTTTTGGGTGACCGAGATGCACGTCGATGGATTCCGG
>JBCCXG010000110.1:0-12244 GCA_039191945.1 Bacteroidota bacterium | reverse complement strand
CTTCTTGATAAACCTCTCCAATCGCTCTGCTTCACTTCGAGAACTTCCAGCTTCAAAAATGGCTTCCAGAAGCCAGGGTCGACGCTTAGAGGTATAAGTATTGAATACACCCTCATTGTGCCTTTGTAGTCGCTTCTCCGGGTCGCTGGAGGAGCCAACGTAATAGACATCCGATGACCCTGAGTATATAATGTAGACGTAGTACACTGATTCGAACAAAAAAAGCCCGGCATTACCAGGCTTTTTAGCTCCTCCTCTTGGGCTCGAACCAAGGACCCTCTGATTAACAGTCAGATGCTCTAACCAGCTGAGCTAAGGAGGAATGTTTTCTATGACCCATCTGGTCATTTCGAAAAGGACTGCAAATGTACATGCTTGCCATCCAATCGACAACAGATCACTTCAAAATATTTATTCAGCAACCTTGACTAGTGCGATCCGCTAAAGTAGTGCCACAACTGGTAGGCCGTCAATGCAATGCCGGCAATCAACAAATAAGTATTAGTGGCTTTGAAAAATGCGTCAAAACTATCTCTTTTCCTCCATTGATTGATAATGAATACAATGGGGATGAGCGCAACGATCTGCCCAAGTTCCACGCCAACGTTGAAGCTGATGATCTTCAATAGCATATCCTCCTGTGCCACAGCGAAGGACTGCAGACGGGCAGACAAGCCCAGTCCATGGATCAATCCGAATATGAAGACCATGTTGAGCAAGTGGGGTGGGTTGACCTTGAGGTACTTTTGAAACAATCCCAGATTCTCAAAACCCTTATAGAATACGCTAAACCCGATGACCGCATCGATCAAGTGCTCATTGACCGCAAACTGCAAATAGGTCGCCCCAATGAGCGTGATGCTATGGCCAATCGTAAAGGCTGTAATGAACTTGACAATATCACGAAACTCTTTCAAAAAGAAGATGACCCCCACCAGAAATAGTAAGTGGTCGTACCCCGTGAGCATGTGTTTGGCACCCACCCATATGTAAGCAAGGAGCCCTCCATTCTCAAGCAGCGCACGATCGCCTCCGGATACATCGTGTGCTAAGGCGAACAGTGGCATTGCCACTAGTAAAAGGCCAAGTATTCTAAATCGCACTTTTCTCAACTTATTTTTTCCTATTGAACCAAAAGAACAAGCCTGCGACAATGAGGATGCTGAGCATACCATAGACGTAGCCTGGTATCCCCTCCTCGTGGCTGTGGGCTTCATGATCGTGATCGCCATGATCATGGTGGTCATGATCGTGGGAGTCGTCCTCAACCACGGCAAAAGTCACCGTCGCCCAGTTGGACTCATGGGTCACGTCTTCTTCTGCGATCTCCACCAAATGAATAGTCCTCAGGTACCAAATCCCCGCGCCGGAAATAGGCACATCCACAAATCCCTGCGGATCGGTTCGGAGTTGAATCATTTCATCGTGGGTATGATCTTCTTCCTCGTCGTGTGAATGCGTGGTACCCTCTTCATGTGTATGTTCGCCCTGATCATCGTGAGAGTGACCAGCGTCATCATGCGAATGCTCGTCTTCATCACCATGCGAATGGGTCGTACCGTCTTCATGCGTATGTTCACCTTCATGATCATGGCTATGGCCATCATGGTCGTGCCCCGAGGCAGCTTTGTATCCCACGTATACCAGCTGATTGGGTAGTGGTTGCTGCTGGAAAACAAGCTGGACACGAAGGTCGTGCCCTGCATGCATACCATAAGGGTTTTCCTGCAAGAGAAACTCAATCGGATACCCTAGTTCGGTCTTGTAATCGTCAGTCAATCTATTCCCGACCTGGAAAATCGTTTTCACGTGCTTGGAGTACCGCTCATTGGCCGGCTGATCCAGAACGCCCCTTTGCGTTCGGGAATCCAACATATCCAATACACCGTCGTGCTCCAGGTAGCCATTAAAGTCCTCTGCTGACATCGCTAAGTTGCGGGGCTTCGTCGAGACACCGACCACTCCAGTTCCCGGGGCCGCAGTGAAAATATCTAAGTAAGTGATGTTGTCTTCTTCGAACCAGGCACTGGTATCCATCGCAGTACGTATGCCGTTGGTGACCAGACTCACATCAATCATCCGATCTCGGTTAATCACATTTTCGCTGCGATAAAAGGTGCCGTTCAACAGCTGAATGACCGCATCGCTGCTAGGCTTGAGGAAGTACTCGTCCAGCTTGAGGTACATGTCGTGACTAGACAGAAGAAGTACCGCAAACAGACCGAAAAGGAAACGTCTCATCATGGTTTGGTCAGAAATCTTGCCTCGTGAAGATAGATGTTTTGGCTCATTCAAGACGACCATTGTTTAGGTCAGCGGTCACAGGTTCATTTGGTGAGCGGCGATGATCATATTTGGATCCTTCGAGAGGCACAAAGTCCAGTTGATCGAATGCTATTGAGAAAAGGACTCGTCTACCGCAGGAACCAAGGTCAGAAAAGCATCAAAGGAGTATATGTCCAAAATACTGTATACTGTCCTCTGCTCTCTGGCACTCGCCGGCTGTGCCGTAGAGGAGCAACCGCCCGCTACATTGGCTGACCCAGATTGGCGTCTTGATAACGGACTTAATCATCTAGATCTGACTGCAGGATTAGACGAGGACTTCCTACTTGCAACGACTGAGCTGCCTGACGAATTAGGAGCACTTTCTCGCAATAAGGAGGGGTATTTCAGCGTAAGGTTTCAGTTGGGAATTCTCGAGCTCGCGGGGGCAGCTGTTCGCTACCAGGATCTTGCGATGCTAGAACGCGTCGAGCGGTCATTGTTCTACGCTTTTTCCCACCAGCAGCCCGACGGTGGTTTTCTGATCACACCCCCCCAGGCGCTAACTGACAGCGGAATCGCACCCCCATCAGCAGCGGACAGTGTAAGCGCAGCGGCCTTTTATGGCTATGCCTTGGCCATGAGTCTGGAGGCTTGGTACACTTCTGACTGGTTTTTGACCTCTCAAGAGGCGAGTGGTACAAGGTCGTTCATCACATCTCTTCGACCCGAGATCGAAACACTTCTCCGATATATTGACCAACGACAAGATCTGGTCTTCATGGCGGATAGTACAGCACCTAACCGTTTGTTGTTCGATGCCATAGCGCTGTTTGGGCTCGGAAAATGGCTCGACGACCAAGAGGCGCAGGACTTGGGTATCCACTTCATGCAAAGGGCTTTGGACCAGGTGTCGGCGGACGAGGGCTACTTCATTGAAGGAGGCGGATGGGATAGCAGCTACAACGGCGTGGCGCTGATGCTAGGACTGGAGCTTTTTACACTGATGGACGAATCGAATCTCGAGAAAGAGGCCCTGGGCTTAACGTTAATAAGATCTGCATTGTGGCAAACAAGCCGCATTCTTGAGACCGGTGAGATTTCGACCGCTGGCAATACCCGGGTCTTTCCCGGTGGAGAATCCTTCTTGGGCAATGAGAAGACGGTCGACGCCAAGAAAACGATTCGGGCCTTCTACTATCTAAGGACGCTGACCGGGCGGTCGGAATTCGACGATCTGGCGAATCGGGTGTTTGATTTTTATCGGTAAGTAGCTGATTCCTTAATCCATCACCCGGCTAAGAGTTGGAACTTGTAGAAAAGGGCATTGAGGCCAGGCCGATAAACCAGCAAGCAGGTGCGTCGGGGAGCGGGGCTGAGAATATCGGCGGCCACGAGGGGGGTAGTGAGTAGGCTTGAGCGGGGCCTGTGAGGACCCTAAACCGACGAATTTGACCAATTATCCGCCATTTTGACATTTTTTAACATCTCTAAGGCATACATTTCTGTCATTTTGGCGTAAAGGAATTACAACAAGCAGCAATTCAGGCGCTGGCACAGAATTCGATCATTGAGTAATCGAATTTGATGTTGAACAAAAACCTGAAAAGAAAATGGCACTTATAAAATACAATCCGGTTCATTACTCTCCAGTAAGTTTTAGAAGCTTGGTTGACCGATTTTTCAACGAAGACTTCCACGGAGGGTCAAGCGTCTCAGAGTTCTCTCCTAGAGTGGACATGGCTGAGACGGAAAAAGCTTTTGAGTTAGAGTTTTCACTGCCCGGCGTGAAGAAAAGTGAAATCAATATTGATGTGAACGATGGTCGCCTGACCGTCAGTGGCGAAAGAAAATTTGAGGGCGAGAAAAATGAAAAGAACTTCCGTAGCGTTGAAAGTTACTACGGGACTTTCAGTAGGTCATTTCACTTGCCCGACAATGTCGACGCGGATAGTGTGAATGCAAAGCTGGAAGACGGCGTTTTGAGGGTAGTATTACCGAAAGATGAAAAAAAAGTTGCGAAAAAGACGATCGCAATCAAATAATATCAGTTTAAGTAGGTGAGTTAGGTTAGGTGATGAAAGGGCAGGCTTCCCAGGCTTGCCTTTTCTTTTTTTAAGCCACTGATGATTTATCTCCCCCTTGTTAAATGATGTTAACCCTCACGATCTCTTTCCTCTTCTGACCGTAAAAGCGAACAAAGGTCAGTGAAATAAAGTAAGTATATTAATTAGGAACAAGGTCAACAAGAAAGGAATAAAGATGAAGACAAGAAACTTGATATTGGCAATGGTACTCTCCTCAGTGATGGGTGGAGCGATTGCCATCGTAGGATATTCATGGTTCGCCCCACAACCACAAAACCCAGCTGGCACGCCTGTCAACTATAATCCCGGGCTCCCAGTCAGTTTCACCAATTACGTAGCCGACACTACGAGCATTGCTATTGCTGGAGGTCTCAATTTTGTGGGTGCCGCGCAGGAAGCCACACCATCAGTCGTGCACATCCGAACAACGTACGATGGAAGTACCGCCAGCCGAGCAGAGAGTCCATTTGAGGACTTTTTCAGAGATTACTTTGACCAAGCACCTCGCAGGGGAAACGGCAGACAGTCTCGCGGTTCAGGCTCTGGGGTGATCTTCACTGATGATGGTTTCATTGTCACCAATAATCACGTGGTAGATGGAGCCAGCGAAATTGAGGTCCTCCTGACGGACAACCGTTCATACCCGGCACGTATCGTTGGTACAGATCCAAATACCGACCTTGCGGTCATTCGAATACAGGCTGATAATCTGAACCCAATCGCCTGGGGCAATAGCGACGAAACGCAGATTGGAGAATGGGTATTGGCAGTTGGAAATCCTTACGAATTCCGCTCGACAGTCACCGCGGGTATCGTAAGTGCCAAGGCTCGTAGCATCGATATCCTTCGAACCCGCTCGCAATCACGTTTGGCCATTGAGTCCTTCATCCAAACGGACGCAGCCGTCAATCCGGGCAACAGTGGTGGCGCATTGGTCAACCTGCGCGGCGAGCTAGTGGGTATCAATACGGCCATCGCCTCTCCTACGGGAAGTTTTGCGGGCTACTCCTTTGCAGTGCCGGTGACCTTGGTCCGAAAAGTAGCGGCAGATCTCGTCGAATTTGGCGCTGTGCAGCGAGCACTGCTTGGGGTAAGCATCCGAGATGTGAATCAGCAGCTGTCCGAACAAGAGGAACTGAGCGTGGTCCAAGGCATCTACATCCAGGAAGTGCAAAGCAACAGTGCGGCAGCAGAGTCCGGGATTGAAGCAGGAGATGTCATTACCAACATCAATGGCCGACAGGTCAATAGCGTGTCTGAACTTCAAGAGCAAGTAGCGCTCAATCGCCCCGGGGATGATATCGATGTGACTTACATCCGAGATGGCAGAGCAAAGACGGTCAGAGCCACCTTGAAAAACTCCTACGGCACGATGGAAACCGTCGAAGTAGCAGACAACAGCTACTCGAAAGAGGGAGCCACGTTTGCGGACATTTCCGGCGAGGAGCGAGAAGCGCTAGGAATCAGCGGCGGTGTGAAAATATTGGAGTTGGAGTCCGGCGTATGGCGAGAAGCCGGTATCCGGGAAGGGTTCGTCATCACCCGGATTGACAAAGTGGACATCAACACGGTTGATGATCTCAGAAGGTCCATTGAGCGACCTCGAGGCGAGGGCATGCTTATTGAAGGATATTACGGCAATGGCGAAAAAGCGTTTTACGGCATAGGTTGGTAAGTTGTAGTTTAGTTTTTGCATTTTGGCCGCTTTCCTTGGGGAGGCGGCTTTTTTTAGTCCTTCGCATCCGCCCTAAGTCGCGCCTTTGCGATCGAATCCAGTTGATGCCCACGATGCAGGAGCTGCTGAAAGACGCCCTTTCTGAGCCCATTGTAACGAAGTAGGTGTAGCATATAGTTGTGAAATGTCGGTGTGCGGTGGTACTGATCGTTGAGGGTTTCATCCCCGATGTACTGAAAATTAGCCTCAAAATAAGGACGCAATTCCTCCCCAACAAACTGCTGCTCATCATCACTCACTTTCTCACTAGCCAAGGAATAGGTGTAATACGACTCGAGTGCCTCTCGTAGTGCCACGTCCTCCACAAATCGTCTATCCACCTCAGGCTTGATGAGTATAATGGGCTCTTCGTTCCTCACCCTGATGCTGGAAGGAATAACGACATCGCGTATGACTGCATTGATGGAATCCAGAGATACCGAATCAGCCGGCTGTATGATTGAAAGGAGGCGTTGCTCCACACTGTCGAATTCATCAATTCGACGCAATAAAAAAACAGGAAGCTTTTCACTTTCTGTGGATAACAGCTCAAGAATCTTTTGGTCTTGCAAACGTTCGCGTTTCTCGTCCCTCATCTGAGAAAAGTAAAAAGCCAACAGTACCCCAGCGAAGACCATAAGAAAATCGATAAAATAGTGGAGTATTCTATTTCTCTTTTCTCTCAGAAACTGAACCCATCGCTTCATATCAATCAAGCTAAGCGATCTCTGAGCAGAATATCAAGTGATTATTGGAGCGGTGGTCGATCTGGATAATAAAAGGCTACTGATTATGCAGAGTTACGGACTTCCGGGGTATCCTCATCTTCCCCTTCGGGATACGCATAAACTGTTGAAAGTGTGGCGAATGTGATGATCACGCGGTAGTTCCACCACGAACTAGGGCACATCTTGGTTAGCTGCCGTCACATCCTTGGGTGCCTCAGCGGGCACTTGGGTCTGGACTGGGGGAGCCGGTTGCGCTACGGGTTTAGCCTTCTTCTTTTTGAACAAGGCTGGAAGCATGAAGAGGAAAGTGAAGAACGAACCAAATAAGAAGCTAATGATTAACAAAAGCGCCATCGAAGTCTCAGAAGACCAGGTCAGAAACTCGATCGTGGCAAAATCAGAGTTTTGCACAGAAAAGATGACCAACATCAAAGCGGTCAATAGCATCAATATGATTCGAACGTATCTCATTGATTTCTCAGGTAATCTTCACAAAGATCGTAGCTAGGATGTAGCTCCCGAAGGGAATTTACGAAAATCGTTGCGATGCGATGTCCTTTTTAGTCTGCAAAAAAACATTCTTGCCTAAGGCACAGGCACAATCCTGCTCATGTGTGTGGCATCACTGATGACTCGGAATCGTAGACTCGGATCATAGGGAATCGGCGTATTATACTTGGTGCTTTCCAAATCGGGATCGCTCCCATCCGTCGTGTAGTAAATGGATAATCCGGGAAAACGGACATTGGCGCTCACCTTCGAGTCTTCAACCTTTAGCCCCGGCAAAGGCACCCGATAATTCCACCCACCGAAAAGTTGATCAAGCAGCGGCAACTCCTTGCGACCCAGTCGATGCACAAAGTCACTCCAATCCTGATTGCGGCTCTCCTCGTCCTGCCATTCGGGATCACCGGTCCAAGCACGCTCCGCTAAGCCGAACATCTTCGGCATGACGTAGTACTCCAAGGTCTTCGCCCCTCGGACGGTCTCTGACCAAAGCTGCCCCTGTATCCCCATGATGTTCTGCTTGCCTCCAGACGTCAAGATGGATTGATCTGCCGTCGCCTTATCCAGTGAGAAAGATTGCCCGATGTGGTAGGGCGAAAAACTGAACGCCGACTCGGTATCAACAAATCCGGCCCAATTGAGTCCAGCCTCGCTTGGGTCTCGATTATAAGCGAGGTCAAAATAGAGATTGGCAGCGTTGCACAATACAACGTCGTGCCCGGCATTGGCAAGTCCGTAGGCCAGCTCCTCGTTGTGCCACACGTAAGGCACGATCGAGCGATCAGGTGCTTGTCCTTCGGCAGTGCTCACTACTTCTTCCCAGCCTGCAGTGCGAAGACCCTTGGATTTCAACATAGCGTTGACCCGGCTTACAAAATAGCCAAGCAACCCGTTGGATATCTCGGCTCTTGAGTCGCCAGTAGCTAGTTCACTGCAATTGGCTGATGCGACCCAGGCCCCCGCGGGAACTTCATCGCAACCAATATGCACAATCTCCAGTGGTACATCGGCTGCTTGATACAACTTCACCAGGTTATCAACGACCAACTCCACAAAGTCGTAAGTGGACTCCTGACAGACATTGATTACATTATCTGAGTAGATTTGGGCAGATACGTATTGGCTGGTATCTCCAGGCTCCATCAGTCGGTAGGCTCCATCGCCGGTGGCTGCGAGCCTCGACTCTATGGACTTGATCGCTGCCCTTGCATGACCTGGCAAATCTATTTCTGGAATGACCAGAATATTCAATGACTGGGCGTATTGAATGATATCGATGTAGTCGGCTTGGGTGTAGAAGCCACTGCCATGATTCTCGGGACTATCAGGATCATGACCTGACCCATAGGCAGGCAGAATGTGATCCAGCTCATCTGGTGAATGCCCGCGGCGTGCTCCAATTTGAGTTAATTCCGGCAATTCGGGGATCTCCAATCGCCAACCTTCATCATCAGTCAAGTGAAAATGTAACTTATTGAGCTTGTAAAAGGCCATGATTCGGAGCAGCTTCTTCACGGTCTCTGGCTTCTGAAAATTTCTAGACACATCCAAATGAAATCCTCGGTAAGCAAAGGCGGGCTGGTCTTCAACCTCCATTTGCGGGAGATGAAGCTCCCCTGATTTCGAGGCAAAATCTTCTACCGAAGCTGATGAGAGCACACTCATCAGTCCATAAAAAACGCCGGCCCTTGATCCTCCTACCACTGATACCCTATCATCAGAAACAGTAAGGGTGTAAGCTTCCACTTCTAAACTTGTGTCCAGAGCAACCTGCAAATTGCACGCTTCTCCTGGCTCGAAAGACGTAATTCCCACTTCCTCTTCTAGCCAATCGCCAAATACCGCCATCGTTTCATTCAGCGACTCGGGGGCGCAGTAGACTACAGTACTTAGGACCACTTCTGAGTCCTCTCGCCGCTGAGACTTTGGCGTCGGAAAAATAGCGGAGAGGGCTTGCAGGTCACGATCCTGGATAACTGCATTCTCCTCCCATCGGGACCTGGCAGTTGGTCGATATTGCTCAGAAATCAATGCCGGATCGATGGGCGAAATAGTAGCTTGCATATCCATGGCCACGCCACCGATGACGATGTACACCCCAACCGGCAATTGGTATTGATGAGCCATCATTCCGCTTTGCTGCCAATCCACGGTCAATGATGAGCCTGCGGGTAGTCCATCAAAGGCAGTAGGCTCGATCTTCCAAAGATCGCCAAGCACCCTGCTGAGCCGCAAACCTGAGCCAATCTCGGCCTCAACCGGACCTGTCGCGAACTGGCTGAAGTAAATGGCCCAATCTGATCCATCAAGGGCCTGTTCCGTCTGATTGCTGATCTCAAGCCTGACCGAAGTCGTCTGCGCGTTGTAGTCCACAGCGGTGACTGCGAAATCGAAACCATAGCTCTCGGGCTTGGAAGTCTTCTCAGGCGTAGAACAGAACATGAGCGGCAGGAACAAAACGGGAAGAAAGTATTTCATTGATTTCTCAAACTGTTTCATAAGGAAGGGCAGTTGGCCTCGGCAAAAGCTGCAAATATTGCCGCATTTCCTCAAGTGCACAACCAACAAAAGTAAGGCAGGACGAAAAAAATGGACTAAGGATCAAAATCTAGTGACAAATCCTATGCTATTACTTTGCTACCAGATAGACCTTGATCAAAACGATCTCCCCAGACCTTGCGAATATATCCCTGGAATCGTCCAAAGAAAGCGACATAGACTGATCATGTCTCTCAGAACCATCTTGCAGAGTGACGGTGATGGACGGCTGATCATCATGGCTGTAGACAATGGGCACCTGGCAATAGGTAAATGCCAACTCTCCAGCTCCAACTGTCAGTGCTTTGAAGTGACCGCCGACATCAAAGTAGGAAAAGGTGGCTTCCGTTTCCAGGTATTCCTTTGGACTTAAGAAGACCGGGTCGAATGATAGTCGACCTTCGTTCACACGCACACCTAGTTCTGCCCATCGATTGAGCACATCCTCTTTGACCTGTCCGGTCATACCGGGCTGCTGAGCCCCTTTGTTGCTTGGAGTGTGAGAGTACGGATCTGTAGGGAATGAGCCATAAAGGTCCGGAGATTTATTGATCCCGATCCCAGCTCGAATTTCGTAGTAGTGGTCAATCATCCCGCCGATCCAAGCCTTTTGGGATGAATCTTCAGCGTACCGATAGATACTTTCTTGCACGGCCAAAAGTAGCTTAGATACCATGTGCCAGTAGATACTACCCAAGCCTTCATATCCGAAAAAAGTCCCGGAACGACCAGTGAAGGATCGGTGGTCAAACATCTCCTCGAATATTTCCAGGAAGCTATCATATTCATTGCGAACAAGTTCACCATACCCATTGTCTTCCAAGTCACCCAGTGCTTCCTTCAAACTCTCTGCATTATTAAAAGCCCCATTGAAGTGATATTTTCCAGTAACATCTTGGTAAAGAACTGTCTTATTGCCCTCCTCCAGAAGCTTCTGAGCCAGCGATGAGCCTTTAATGAACGCGTCCGGAATCAAGTTCTTCTCCAGGAAAGAGGGCAGATCCCTGTCCGGATAAAGCATGTAGCTGTACTGGTCCTCTCGGTAAATCGCACTTGCTTTCAATGCGTCGAGCACGGCCAAGGATTGCTCCAAGTCCAAAACTCCTGCAGATAGTACTGCGACCTGCCCTTCGAGCATTTCGTACAAATGATCAACCTGAGCGTGGTCTGTACCAAGACGCAAGAGATTGTAGGAGTGATAGAGACCATCTGATCGCTGATTAGCAGCAATGGAGTGATCAAGAAAAGCGAGTGATCTCTGAAAAAATGACTGTAGGTCACCCGCATTGATCGCCTCTTTCTCACCATCAAAGCCCCTATAGGCCTTTTGACGATAGACCTCCCCAAGCCTACCCAGCTCCTCGATCATCTCTCGTCTTTCTCTATCACCAAACGGTCGGTTCAAGTGCGCTTCATTATTCTTGAAGACACCAAGTATCCCCCAAAACAACTCAGCGACTGGCTGGTGTAAGACATGGGTCTTGTCAGATTCATTTCCGAAGAGCCGCTGAAGAAATGCCACAAAACGTCGTAGGTAGTAAAGTGTCACCATCGACACCCCATTGCCAACCAGCGCGTTATTAGCATCATTCCATTCCGGACGCTGCGTATTGAGCCAGATACCCCCTTCTGGCACGAAATTATAAAGCTTCGCCAGCAAAGTGACCAGGAGCTTCTCGGCCAGATTGGTACGAAGAAGCGCACCCTCAGCATTCAAGACCATTTTGCCGTCCGCGCCCATCTGTGCAACCCGATCATCAATCACCACCGCCAACTCATTATCAAAATCAATCGTATCCTGCGGGTTCTCCATGATCTCCGCAAACGATTTGATGCGATACGGTACGTTAGCATAGACAAAGACCTCCTCCGCTAATAATCGAGCCAGTGCCGCAGGCTGATACGCCTCAGCTACCTCCATCAACTTGAGCAAGTAGATGATCTGATGGTCTCCCCAGTAGCCGATATAGGACCAGGGATCATCCGGCTCGATCACTTCCCAGTCAATACCCGAACGGGTGATCCTGTAAGGATTATAACCATCTATGGTGGTGGCATTGACAAACTTCGTGATCATAGAAAGGACATAATCAGGGAAGGATACGCCTAGCGCTTCCCAATTTTGAAAAATGTCCCTCCAGTTACCTTGGTAATTGCGCAGCTTGGCGCCGTGCTCGTCCCTCACCTCGATGGAAAACTTGTTCCAGGGCCTACTGGGATCGCCATGTCTCCTACTAAAGGTCAACGGCAAGTACTCATAGCAGAGGCGCCTGATGTCAGTTACTTTGCGTTCAGAAACGTCATTTGATATTTGAGTAGGCATATGTTCCACGATGATGCTTGGGTTTAAAAACGCACTAACTGCATGACCTTATAAGGTTATATGGTGCCTTCAGCATTCACCG
>JBCCXG010000109.1:0-12289 GCA_039191945.1 Bacteroidota bacterium | reverse complement strand
TGTAGTTCCTGCATGAGCGGGTTGGGTGAATTGTATTGATGATAGGATTAAAATGAATTAGCCAAGGGATTGTTCCCAAGCCCAGGAAGATTTGAGCATTTCTTCCAGGGTCCGCCGGGCTTTCCACCCCAGTTCTTCGTTGGCTAGCGTTGTATCGGCATAGATTTTCACTATGTCACCAGATCTACGACTTTTAATCTCATAGTCCAACTTAAACCCATTGACTTTTTCGAAAGTCTTCACCACCTCCAGGACGGAATATCCCTTGCCTGTGCCAAGGTTGAAGAATTCATAATTGTTTTTTTGTTTTCCCCGGATCAACCGATCGATGGCAATAACGTGGGCCTGCGCGAGGTCTTCTACATGAATGAAGTCACGAATCGCCGATCCATCAGGTGTATCGTAGTCGTCACCAAATACTTTTAAGGTATCCCTTTTGCCAGCCGCGGTTTGGGTGATGTAGGGTACTAGATTATTGGGCACACCGCGAGGCAGTTCCCCAATGAGAGCGCTTTCGTGCGCACCTACGGGATTGAAGTAGCGCAAGGCAATGGCGCATAGTTCATCTTGGGCTCGGCAGGTGTCTTTTAGGATCGTTTCGCATACTTGTTTTGTATAGCCATAGGGTGATTCTGCAGGCTTGAAGGGAGTAGCCTCTGTCACCGGAAGTTGATCGGGCTGGCCGTAGACCGTACATGACGAAGAGAACACAATGTGTTGGATTTCGTTGTCGCCCATGAGCTCCAAGAGGTTGATCATGGAGTCAATGTTATTACGATAATAATACAATGGTCGCACGACGGATTCCCCTACCGCTTTCTTTGCTGCAAAGTGGATGATGCCATTTATGTCAGCGTGTCGTCGCAGGCACTGTGCCGTCGCTTCCCGGTCGGTCAAATCGATTTGTTCAAAGAGGGGATCTTTTCCGGTGATGGTCTTTATGCCATCAATCGCCCGAATCTCCGAGTTGGAGAGATCATCAATGATCAATACATCGTATCCTGCCTGCATCAAAGCGACCACTGTGTGTGACCCAATGTATCCAGCTCCGCCAGTAACAAGTATTTTGCTCATAATTGTTTCCTTTTCAATCCCACATGTCGTTAGGGTATATACCTTGGCCATGTAACTCCTTGAGTCTGGCCATCACCAAAGGCTTGTCTTCTTGGTACGTCACGCCCAGCCACTTTTCGTTTGAGGTGACGACCGGTACGGCGCGCCTTCTGGCTACATGATCCAGGATCGTAGGGATATAAAACTCAGCTTTTGGGTTTTGGTAGTTCGTTTGGATGAACTCAGCAAACTGGGCCTTCATTAGGTCGAAAGCAGGGGGTGTAAATCCCATAAGATTCATCGACACCACCTGATCGTCGTCCAGCGCCACCTGATCGTTACCATCTTGGTAATAGATGACTCCATCTTGTTCTTTGGTGATGTGGGTTCGCTCAGTAATGCTCGACAAGCTCCCGTTCCTATCCAACTCGCATACGCCGCGAGATACATAGCCATGGTCTGAGATGGTATTGCCCAGGACGAATCCGACCATACACGCTCCAAGTGTATCGGGATCTAGCTTTCGCAGCTCCTGTACCATCAGCTCGAAGGAAGAAGCGCCGTAGAAGTCATCTGCATTGATCACTGCAAAGGGGGCTTTCACTTTATCATCAGCCACCATCACCGCATGTCCAGTTCCCCATGGTTTGGTACGCTCTGCCGGTACGTCGATCCCGGAGGGCAAGTTGTGGAGCTCCTGAAATACGTAGTCCACCTCGACGCGCTTGCTGAATTTGTTAAGGTACAGCTCCTCAAAGTCCGAGAGCAAGGATTCCCGGATGACGAGAACAATCTTTTCAAAACCCGCTCGAACGGCATCGAATACAGAATAGTCGATGATGGTCTCCCCGTTAGGACCAAATGGGTCAATCTGCTTTAGGCTTCCATATCTAGATCCCATTCCCGCTGCTAAAACTACCAGTGTTGGTTGCATAAAAACTTACAGGATATTCGCTGACATTAAAATTGCGAGCAAACTTACGCATCTCCACTTCAGCAGGCCCTGTTTCTTCCAATTTTGCCCGGATTTTTCTAGTCGATTGTTTTTTGTACTGTTGTCACTTTGTCTTTGACATTGCCAGAGATTAGCCGCAAACGTTTTAATTTGCTTCCCGCCAGGTTTTTGCTCCTCATGGAGAGGACAATTAGTCAGGTAGTAATAGTATGAAGAAGATTTACAGTCTAACGGCGCTCAGTCTTCTGTTTTTGGGATCATCTTTCGGGTCGGATTCGATCGTTTTTCACCATATCCCTGAGAAGATCTCGCAGAGCACGATTACAATGATCTTTGAAGATCCTGAGGGCTTCCTTTGGTTTGGTACGAGGTATGGTTTGAATAAATATGACGGGAGGTTTTTTCACACCTTTCTCCATAACTCGGATGACAGTACAACACTTAGCAATAACCGCATCAATGATGTATCTATCGATGAGATAGGTAACTTTTGGATCGCCACGGACCGGGGTGTCAACTATCTCGATAGGTCCACAGGCTTGATCACCCAATACTATCATGATCCTGCGAGAAAGAATTCACTGAGCAGCGACTTTAGTGCCTGCCTTCTAGTGGATGAAGCAGGTGCGGTGTGGGTAGGCACCGAGGACAAAGGGCTTTGTAAATACGATCCCTCTAAGGATAAATTTACCCGGTTCGAGTATCGAGAAGAAGACCCTTTCTCTATCTCCGGCAATAGTGTTAGCGCGCTGGCCAGCGACGGTCAGGGAAATCTTTGGGTAGGTACTAGGTGGGGCGGTGTCAATTTTTTAGATAAAGCTACCAACAGGTTCGTTTCCTACAATTTTTCAGCTACAATGGCGGATAATTCCGTGCGCCGGTTATTGGCGGATGAGAAGGATCTTTGGGTGGGCACGCAAAGGGGGCTTTTCAAGATTAGTCCTGACTCGAAAGGGAAAAAAGTGCTGGAGATGGTGAGTATTTCACCTCTGTCACTGCAAGGAGTTTTGGAGGATGCAGCAATACTTTCGCTACAGAAGGATGGCCACGGAAATCTTTGGGTCGGTACAGAAAATGAGGGATTGTTCGTGATCAATGAAAAGGGAGAAGCCCAGCACTTTACCGCTTCAAAGAGCAACACCAATACCATTTCTAGCAATTCAATTTGGTCGCTCTTTTCCGATAGCCAAGGGATCATGTGGATCGGAACTTTTGACAATGGAATTGACAAAGTGGACCCGCTACATAGAAGGTTTGAAAGGTATTCGGGAAACCCTTTGGAGAAAGTGGCCCTAAGCTACAATGTTGTAAGCTCCTTCGCTGAGGAGCCAGGAAAGGGACTTTGGATAGGTACGGATGGTGGAGGGTTGAATTTCCTCGATTATCACAGGAATGAAGTGACTGTCTATCGCAATGCCGACGCTCCGTCAAGTCTAAGTGGTGATGCTGTCCTAAGCATGCTTTTGGATCGATCTGACAACTTGTGGGTGGCTTCCTGGGCTGGCGGCCTGAGTATTAAGCGTGCCGATCGCTTTGATTTTGACAGGTTGATTTACGAACCTGATGAGGAATCCTCTCTACTTGGCCCTGATGCTTACTATCTGTTTGAAGACTCCCGATCAAATATCTGGATATCTATCTTCCGATATGGCGCCAACATCTACGAAAGTGAGACCAGTAAGCTCTTGTCCGTCGATGCTACTGGGCTGAGTAGCACCAAGATCAGATGCATCATTGAGCCGAGCCCCGGAGAATACTGGCTGGGCACTGAAGGAGGAGGCATCGATCGCTTGGTCTTTGATGAATCGTACAACGTCCTAGAGCACCAAAACTTCAACGCAGCAAGTGACGGCGGACTTAATCACAACGTCGTTACTCATCTGGAGCAAGCCGAAGACGGCCGCATTTGGATAACTACGTTTGGCGGTGGACTCAATATTTATGACCCAAATACCAAGAAGTTCAGTCATTTGATGCGAAGGGACGGTTTACCTAGCAACGTCCTTTTGTCCATTGAGGAAGATAAAAATGGATCTATGTGGTTGGGTACGGCGAACGGACTTTGTCAGATCGATAAGGACGGGGACATTAGGGTTTTTGGGATACACGATGGCATCGCCGATGCGGAGTTTACTAAGAGTGCGAGTTATATCAATGAGTCGGGCGAACTTTTCTTCGGTAGCAATGACGGCTTCTATCGATTCCATCCCGACGAGATGGTCACGAACAATACCGTTCCTGATGTGCTGCTTACAGATTTTGTATTGCTGGGCAAAAACAAACGTGATCTAACCAAAGGGCAACTCTTACGTGATGTATTTCCCTCTGGCACGATCGAACTGGCCTACAATGAGAATGACTTTGCATTTCAGTTCGCTGTGCTGAATTACTCTCAACCACTAAAGAACCAATACGCCTATTTTCTTGAGGGTTATGATGAAGACTGGAGGGTGTCAGAGGATGGAGCAGATATCAACTACAGCAATGTGTTGCCGGGTCGTTACGTCCTCCACGTAAAAGGATCCAACAACGACGGTGTGTGGAATGAGGAAGGTGAATCCATTCTGCTCACGATTCGTCGACCTTGGTTTTTTTCCAATGGTATGATCATCGTCTATGTGTTGTTGGCGGCTTTGCTCTTGCTCTGGTTCAGACATGTAACAATCCTTCGGGAGCGGTTAAAAAATGAACTGAAACTTGAGCATCTTGAATTGACGAAAATGCAGGACGTAGATAAGCTGAAGTCCCGCTTTTTTGCCAACATTTCACATGAGTTCCGTACGCCCCTCACTTTGATCATAGGTCCATTGAAGTCCCTGATCAATGGCACTTACAGAGGAGATGCTCAGAGCCAGTACCGCATGATGGCACGCAATGCGGAGCGGCTGCTTCGCTTGATCAATCAGGTGCTGGACTTATCAAGACTAGAGTCCGGGGGAGTAAAGCTCAAAGCGCATCCCTCGGATGTTGTCAAGTTCATGAAATCCATCGCTCACGCATTTACGAGCTATTCCGAAAGACAGTTCATTGACTATAAATGCGAGTTTCCCGAGTATCCGGTCGAAATATATTTTGAGGCCGACAAACTGGAGAAAGTGGTCATCAACCTTTTGTCCAATGCATTTAAGTACACCCAAGAGTTTGGTAAAATATATTTTAAGGTACGTGATACCCCGGATTGGGTCGTCCTAAGCGTGGAGGATACAGGAGTAGGTATACCCGCCGACCAGCTTGAGTACATTTTCGATCGATTCTATCAGATAGACAATGGGCAGGAAAAGGGTTCCGGAATCGGTCTCGCGCTGACTAAGGAATTGGTGGACTTGCATGGCGGCAAAATCGAGGTGTCGAGCAAACACAAAGAGGGGAGCACCTTTTCCGTGTATTTGAAGAAGGGCAGTCAACACCTATCCGAAGATGAGATTGTTGGTGAAGATGAGGTCAAGCATCAATTTGAGGAGGACTTCAAAGAGCTTTCAATGATGAAGACCAACATGCTTCCGGAGCAGAGTGAAGAGCGTAAGGCTGTCATTGAAGACTTGCCTATCATTCTTGTCGCAGAGGACAATGAGGATATGCGCGAATTCATTTCCGAATACCTTGTTACCAACTATCGTGTGATAGAGGCTCGGAATGGTCGAGAGGCCTTGCAGGCAGCCCACGAAACCATCCCAGATGTGATTGTCTCTGATGTCATAATGCCAGGGATGAATGGATATGAGCTTTGTCAACAAGTAAAAGGCGACGAGCGGACCTCACATGTCCCAGTGATCTTACTGACTGCCAAAGCCTCAGGTGACAGTACAGAAAAGGGATTTGAAGTGGGAGCTGACTACTACGTCACAAAACCCTTCAACCCGAAGCTGCTTGAACTCAGGATCAAAAACATTCTGAATACCCGCGAGCAATTACGCCACCAGTTTGGCGCGCGTGATGACTTGAGTTTAGAACCGAGGGATTTGAAGATCCCTTCCAAAGACCAAGAGTTTTTGAAGAAAGCCATCGCCTGTATAGAGGATAATCTTTCGAATTCGGATTTCGGAGTAGATGATTTATACCGAGAACTCGGTCTAAGCAGGACACAATTGTATCGCAAACTGAAAGGACTTGTCGGACAATCGGCTAACGAGTTCATTCGTTCCTTTCGACTCAAGAGAGCTGCCCAACTATTGAAACAGCATGAGATGACTATTTCGGAAGTGACCTATCAAGTGGGCTTCAATGACCTTCAATACTTCCGCTATTGTTTCAAAAAACAATTTGGGTCCAATCCCTCAGAATATGCCCAGAGAACCCATTGAGGGGCTTTTTGGAATCATACCACAAACGTTTGCATCATATACCATTGCAATCTGAACCGTTTGTCTAGCGTAGCAGGCGACCCTTTTCTTGAAGTTTGGATATGCTTCCAAGAGGAAGACATCTCAATTTTTAGTGAACCAGATAACTTTTGTTTAATCCTTATTTCTAAAGTATGAAAAAGAACTACTTCCAACGTACGCCCAAAATGCTTAGGTGCCTCTACGGGATGGCACTAGCAGTTTTGATGCTGTGCGTAGGTGTTCCCGCTGCCTATGCGCAGCGGACGATTTCAGGAAATGTGACGGATGACTCTAGCGAAGGACTGCCAGGTGTCAACGTCGTGATTCAAGGTACGGCTACAGGTACCGTTACTGATCTTAACGGAGACTATAGTATCTCAGTTACAGATGGCGCAGTATTGATTTTCAGTGCGATCGGATTTGTGCCGCAGGAGATCTCGGTGGGATCACGCTCGGTCATCGACGTTGCCATGGCCGTCGATGTTGAAGAGCTGGAAGAGGTGATCATCACAGGTTATTCTGTGGACTCTCGTCGCTCGACACCCGGGTCTGTTTCCACGATTAAAGCTGAAGCACTCCAGGCCCAGCCTTCGGGCAATGTGGAGCAGCAGTTGCAAGGTCGCGTGGCTGGCGTTACGGTTTTGACCAATGGTCAGCCGGGTACCGCGAGTCAAGTACGAGTGCGAGGCTATGGAGCTTTGGGCGGAAATGAGCCACTTTATATTGTGGATGGGGTTCCTACTCCTTCGATTGACTTTCTAGCACCTGACGACATCGCCTCAACCACTGTTCTTAAGGATGCCACGGCTGCATCTATTTATGGAGCACGTGCCGCAGGGGGTGTGATTGTCTACACGACACGACACGGGAAGAGAAATCAGCCATTGCAAGTCACGTATGATGGAATGTTCGGAGTTACCACACCTGGTGAAGGGCCCGGCATTCTGAATCCGGCGGAGCAGGCTGAGTGGACGTGGAATGCGATTAGAAATGCTGCGACCAACGCAGGGACTACGCCGGAATTCAGTCACCCTCAGTACGGTACCGGCGATACACCCGTAATACCAGATTGGTTGTTAGTAGGTAATACCTCGGGTATCCTAGGTAATATAGATCTCGAGGCGGAAGCTGCAAACTACAACAACGATCCGCTTGCTGGTTCCATTTATTTAGTCATGCAGGCTAACCAATCAGGTACCGACTGGTATGATGAAATTACAAGACCTGCGCTTTTAAACAGACACACTGTGGGTCTAAGAGGTGGAACAGACAAGAGTTCTTATTACGTGAGTGTTGGGCTGCAAGAGCAGGAAGGTATTGTGAAGCGTCAAAAGTTTCGTCGTTACACTTTCCGAGCTAACTCCGAGTTCGACATTCTTCCCAACCTAAGACTTGGAGAGAATATCCAGGCAACTTACCGGGAAGTACGACTGCTACAAGGTGGTGGAGATGGATTAGGATCTGCTGATGATGAAAACCTAATCAATACTGCATATAGAATGTCACCGATCATTCCTGTAAGGGATGTTTTTGGAGGCTGGGGAGGTACTGCGGCGCCAGGTTTCAACAACCCACGTAACCCCGTGGCGACGATCGAAGGGGACAAAAATGATCGTAACTTCGCTACCACCACGTTCGGTAACATCTATTTGGAGTTAGACGTTATCGAAGGCCTGACTGCTCGTACTAGCTTTGGTGGAGAGTTCACTGCTGGTTTCAATCGAAATTACACGAGAAGGCAATATGAGAACTCTGAAAACAACTCCTCTTTCGGGTTTAGCGAAGGATCCTTCTTCGCCACGGATTGGGTTTGGACCAATACCCTTACCTACGAGAAAAAGTTTGGCATCCATCGAGTGAAGGCCCTAGCAGGACAGGAGGCCTTGAATGCTGGGAACTTCCGGTCAATGAACGGGTCAGGTTTGAATCCTTTCTCCCAATCGCCTGATTTCGTTTCGTTATCCACTGTGAACGATCGTGTTGTCAATGGTGGTCACGCCAAGGGGGTTAATTTCTCCTCCTACTTTGGTAAGTTGACTTATGATTTCAACGATAGATATATCGTCGACTTCGTAGTTCGAAATGACGGATCTTCACGATTTGGAGAGCAGAATCGTAGAGGAACTTTTCCTGCGGTCTCAGGAGCATGGAGAATTTCTGCGGAATCATTTATGTCCGGCATCACGTGGTTGGATGATTTGAAACTTCGTGGTGGATGGGGAATCATTGGTAACTCCAATAACGTAGATCCTAACAATCAATTCAGTTTGTTTGGTACGAGTCTTGGCCAATCTACCTATGACATTACCGGGTCAAACAGCAGTGCTGCTGAAGGATTCTTCAGAACGCGTATCGGAAACAATGCGGCGAAGTGGGAGCGTGCCGTGACCACGAACATTGGTTTTGACGCCCTTTTGTTTGATAACAAATTAGACATCGGTTTCGAAGTTTGGAGAAAGGACACAGAAGACCTTTTGTTCCAAGTGCCGGTGACCGTACAGAGTGGTTTCCGCGCTGCACCTCCAAGTGTGAACATTGGAGAAATGCGCAATCAAGGAATTGATTTCACTATCATCACCAAAGGGCAAATGCCTAGTGGCATCGAGTATGAATTCCAGGTGAATGGAGGATTCCTGGACAATGAAATTGTTTTCCTTGCTGATGGAGTCGAGTTCCTTAACGGTAACGTAGATTATCGAGGTATCCAGCCCATTAGAAATGCAGTTGGCAATTCGCTATCGTCTTTCTACGGATATGAGGTAGAAGGTCTCTTCCGAGATGACGCTGATGTTGCGGGCCATGCTACGCAGCAGGATGCAGCGCCTGGTAGATTCAAGTTCCGCGACTTGAATGGCGATGGGGAAATTACACCGGAGGGAGACCGAACTTTTCTTGGGTCACCTGTTCCTGATTTTACTGGCGGTATGAACTTGCTTCTGGACTACAAAGGATTTGAGTTGAATATCTACACATTCCTATCCGTAGGAGCTGAGATCTTCAACGTGTCTAAGTTGTTCACTCACTTCTATCCTTTGTTCCCTGGTGCTGCTATCAGTTCGGATGTAAAGGACTCATGGACCTTCGAAAACCGAAGTGGAACTATCCCAGTATTTGAGAACGCTTCTAACTTCAGTACCAATACGCAGGCCAACGACTTCTATGTCGAGAACGGAACATATTTCAGAATGCAGAATATTACGTTCGCCTACAATCTGCCTGTAGGGCTCATTAGTAATTGGAAAATGACGAAGCTGCGAGTATTTGCCTCTGCAAATAACCTGTTTACCATCACTGGTTATGACGGATTAGATCCTACAGTGGCCGGAAATGCCGATACACAATTCGGTATAGATCGAGGAAACTTCCCGATCACAAGGAATTTTACATTTGGTGTAAACCTTGGCTTTTAACAAATTGATTCATTCATTAAATAGTAGACTAGAAAGAAATGAAGAAGTTTAAATTAATCCTTGTATTCGCTTGTGTGCTGGGAATCAGCATCACTGCATGTGAGGACGAGTTTTTGGAGGTAGCGCCTACTACATCATTGAGTGACGTGGAGCTATCAACAGCAGCTGGTCTGGATGGCTCGGTAATCGGCGCTTACAGCTATCTTCTGGGGCGTGGTGGTTTCTACACGGACGCTACCAACTGGTTTTGGGGTAGTGTGCTTGGAGGCGACGCCAATAAAGGCTCCGACCCTGGTGATCAGTCTCAAGTCAACGAGATTGTTACCTACAATGCCCAGACCAACAATGTTTCGGTACGAGACAAGTATCGAAGCACTTATGAAGGTGTAGCCAGAGCCAATAACACACTTAGATTGGTTGCTGCTGCGGGAGAGGATGTTTCGGATGCTGTCAAGACTCAGGTTACTGCTGAGGCACGTTTCTTGAGAGGCCATTATTATTTTGACCTCAAGAGAAATTTCGACGATGTCCCTTACATTGACGAGACTTGGGACGAGATAACGCCTATCGCTAATGACCAAGACTTATGGCCATTTATCATTGCTGATTTTCAGTTTGCGGCTGACAACCTTCCTGAGACGCAAACCCAGATCGGTAGGGCTAACTCATGGGCAGCATTGGCTTATTTGGGCAAAGCACAGTTGTTTTCTGGCGATATAGCAGGAGCGCGAACGACGCTGACTCGTGTTATCAACGACGGGGTGACGAGCAATGGTACGCCTTACGCGCTTGAAGAAAACTACGGAGATCTATGGTTGGCAGCGAATGATAACGGCGCAGAGACCGTTTTTGCTTCGCAAGCTGCTGCAAACACGGGCAGCACTAACAATGCAAACCCTGGATTGGTACTGAATTTCCCTCATGGCTCAGCAGGACCTGCGCGGCCTGGTGGATGTTGCGGATTTAACCAGCCTAGCTTTGAGCTGGCCAACTCCTTCCGAACTTCTGGTGGCCTTCCACTGCTAGACGGAAGCTATAATGATCCAGCTAACGAGTTGGTTACTGACTTCGGGCTGACCAGTGCCGATGACTTTACTCCGGATGCAGGTCCTTTGGATCCTCGAATTGATCACTCCATTGGACGTAGAGGTATTCCTTATCTTGATTGGGGCCCTCACCCTGGCAACGACTGGATCCGTCAGGCATCAAACGGAGGTGCGTATTCACCAAAGAAGTTTGTCTACACGGCCGCTGGTGGTGATTTCGACGGTAGCTCTTGGACACCAGGCTACACGGCAATCAACTATAAGATCATTCGTTTCGCCGACGTTTTGTTGATGGCTGCTGAAGCTGAAATTGATGGTGGTGGAACGGTAGCGCAAGCCATGGAGTATGTGAACATGATTCGTCAACGGGCCGCTAACTCCCCTTTGCTTAATGATGACGGTTCTGAGGCCGCCAACTACGAAGTGAGTCTTTACTCTACGGCGCTATCGGCTGATGAGGCAAGACAAGCTGTACGCTTTGAGCGGAAATTGGAGCTCTCCGGAGAAGGGCATCGGAAGTACGATTTGGTGCGTTGGGGTGTAGCGATGGAGGTGCTGAACGCCTTTCTTGATTATGAGCGTGAAATATTGAGCATTCAGTATGGTACGGCGACATTCAACACCAAAAGCCTGTTCTTGCCTAAACCTCAAGAGGAGATCGACTTGCAGGGTCCTGACATTTTGGCGCAGAATCCTGGGTACTAATTATAAGGTACAACTGAAATAGAAAAGCCTTCCCCTCCCAGGGAGGGCTTTTTTTTAGCACTCTGATTCAATGTGTCGGTAATCGTCGCATGCTGGACTTAGCCACTCCGATGGGCTGCCTCCCACTGGATTCTTTTCTAGATTTGCGACAGGAATGACAACTAATTTTTTCTATTACCCATGACTATGAGATCAAATATTGCCGTGGTGATCCTACTCCTCAGCACCCTGACTGCGTGCGACGTGGATCAAACGAAGGAAGTGCCAAAGAAGGGAGCGGCCCTGTTTGAAAAACTGGATCCTCAAAGTTCAGGCGTCACCTTTGCCAACAATCTCCACGAGGATTCGGTCATTAACTACTTCACGTATCCATACATCTACATGGGTGGGGGCGTGGCAACAGGTGATGTGGACAACGACGGTTTAGCAGACATCTACTTCAGCGCCAATATGGAACCTAACCGTCTCTACCTTAACCAAGGCAATCTAAAATTTGAAGATATCACAGAGACTAGCGGCGTGGCCAGCGATGACCGTTGGGTGACGGGTGTCTCCATGGCAGACGTGAATGGGGACGGATGGATGGATATATATGTCTCTGTCTCTGGGAAGTTTGCTACGAGAAAAAATCAGCTCTTCATCAACCAGGGGCTCGATCAAGGAGGTGTGCCCACTTTTGTGGAAGAAGCAGGTGAGAGAGGAGTCGACGACGAAGGAAGTACCACGCAGGGCACCTTTTTTGATTACGACAACGATGGAGATCTCGATCTGTACCTAGCAAACTACCCATTTACCGCT
>JBCCXG010000108.1:0-12324 GCA_039191945.1 Bacteroidota bacterium | reverse complement strand
TGGGCGACGTGCCCGTCGTTCCGATCAATGCCCGCACAGGTGATGGAGTGGCTGCACTGAGAGCGACAATGGAGAACGGGGTGACCAGTAGCAAAGCATCATTTTTGGAAAACTCCACTCTCCCTACGCTCAATGCGGATCGGCTTGCGGGTCCCGAGCAGCAGGTAGAAGATACAAAAGCACGCTTTAAGCGAATACGTCAAATACTGCAGTTTGCCCTTAAAAAAGAGCAACCTCTTCGCTCCGAGCGGGAAAGAACCCGTAAGATTGATCGAGTCCTGACTCATCCGATTAGTGGCTACCTGATCTTCTTAGGGATCTTGTTCCTCATTTTTCAAGCCATCTTCAAGATGGCCGAGTGGCCGATGGATTTGATCGATGGCCTGTTTGCCAGCATCAGCGGATGGCTTGCGGCCACACTCCCATCAGGGGTACTGACTGACCTATTGACTGAAGGCATTGTGCCCGGCATAGGTGGAGTCGTCATCTTCATCCCACAAATTGTACTCCTCTTTGCTTTTCTAGCGATACTGGAAGAAACTGGCTACATGTCCAGGGTTGTATTCCTCATGGATAAGCTGATGCGACCGTTTGGCTTGCACGGCAAAAGTGTGGTACCACTGATTTCGGGAATAGCTTGTGCGATCCCTGCGATCATGGCCACACGTAGCATCGATCAGTGGAAGGATCGACTGGTGACAATCATGGTGGTGCCTCTGATGAGTTGCTCCGCAAGGCTTCCGGTCTATGCGGTGCTTATCGCATTGGTCGTTCCAGACGACTCGATTGCGGGCGTTTTCAGCTTACAAGGTATCGCTTTGATGTCGATGTACTTGTTGAGTACTGCTGCCGCCCTACTGGCCGCTGCCGTATTTAAATGGGTTGTTAAAGCTGAACGGCGGAGTTTCTTGATCATGGAACTACCTACTTATCGTTCGCCTCGATGGCAAAACATTGGATTGACGCTGGTCGAGAAGACGCGGGTCTTCGTTTGGGAAGCGGGTAGAATTATCCTGGCTATCTCCATCATACTTTGGGTATTGGGTTCTTACGGCCCTCCCGGACGCATCGACGAGGCTGTCGCTGTCGCCACGGAGCAAGGAGCCTCGGAAGAAGATATCGCTGCGGTCGCTTTAGAAAACTCTTGGATTGGGCTCCTTGGCAAAGGTATTGAGCCAGCCATTCGAGCTTTGGGATTTGATTGGCAAATCGGTATCGCGTTGATCACCTCCTTTGCGGCGAGAGAAGTATTCGTGGGGTCCATGGCAATCATTTACAGTGTTGGTGAGGATTTTGAAGAAGGTGACACGCTTATTGAACGAATGCGTAATCAGCGTAAACCGGATGGATCACTGGTCTACAGCATGGCGACCGGATTTTCTTTGATGGTCTTTTACGCCTTCGCTATGCAATGCATGAGCACGCTGGCAGTCACACGGAGGGAAACGAAAAGTTGGAGATGGCCGTTGGTACAACTGATGTATATGACATTGATGGCCTATGTGGGCTCGTTGATTACCTATAACATTTTGCAATGATTCAGGGAATTGTAGTTGGCATCTTATTCGTTTTGGCGCTGGTCTACCTGGTACGAAGGCTTATGAGTGCAAGTAATGGCTCCGAAGAGGGCTGCGAGGGTTGTGCAGTGAACCAAATGTCGACAGCGAAGAATAGTGGATCGCAACGAAAACCCGCTTTCCCACCTATCAAAAACTAAGAGGATTACTGCCGAATTCGCCTTCAGCAAAGAAGGATTTCTGCTATTTTGGGCTGAAAACCCTCTTCATGGCGCAGCGTTCCTCTCCCGGTAGCGTATTGGTTATTTCCTCCCTCTTGCTCTCCTTCATAGTGCAATGTGGGCAACTCGATCCATCAAGTGAAAATGCAGGTCCGACGAACCTGACAGTAGAGTTTATTCGGGAGCCGGGGTATGTCTTGATCGCGGATAGTAAGCCGGAGTTTGGCTGGCAAGTACGAGGTGCAGTAGCAGAGCAACAGGCCTATCAAGTGCTGGTTGCTTCCACGAGCGCACAACTACTACAAGACGAAGGAGACATTTGGGACAGTGGCAAAACTGCGAGCAGAAGGAGTTTTGGTATTGAATACACTGGTGAGCCGCTAGCTCCTGGATCCACCTACTATTGGAAAGTGCGGCTCTGGGGAGCAAATGATGTCGCTACCCGCTACTCCGAGTCACAGCGATTTACAATTGGCCCAAAAGGCGCCGACATTACGACCCCGAACAGATTTCAAAAAGCACTGGTACCTCCCAGCACCCTTGAGCAACGAGGTCGCAACTTCTTCGCTGACTTTGGCAAGGCAGCTTTTGGAACACTCCAGCTGACCTATGCCACAGATACAGCCGATACCTTACTCGTTAGGCTAGGAGAACAACTCGAAGCTGATGGGAACATCAACCAAGATCCCGGTGGACACATCAGGTTCGCGGAAGTCCAAGTGCCCATCACCCCATCCCAGAAGGAGTATGTCGTTGAACTCCCAAAAGACCAACGCAATACGAATCAAAGGGCTGTGGCCCTTCCCGATAGCTTCCCGGTTGTCATGCCATTCCGCTATTGCGAAATCGTCGGCGCTTTGGATATTAGCGATGGCCATCTTCGACAAGTCAGATTTCACAGCTACTTTGACGATGATCAGAGTCACTTTAGCAGCTCGGATACCGTACTCAATCAAGTCTGGGACCTCTGTAAGTATAGTATCAAAGCCACAACCTTTGCTGGCCTCTACGTAGACGGAGATCGAGAGCGAATACCGTACGAAGCAGATGCTTACATCAATCAATTAAGTCACTACGCGGTCGATGCCGAGTACGCCATTACCCGCAGAACCATCGAATACTTCATGCGGGAGCCGACCTGGCCTACCGAATGGCAACTGCACGTGGCCATGATGTTTTATGATGACTACATGTATACCGGCAGCAGGGAGTTGATCGAAAAGTACTATGAGCCGCTCAAGCACAAGACCTTGATCGGACTGGCGAGAGCGGATGGATTGATCACCACGGAAAACGTCACGCCCGAGCTCATGACCAAGCTCGGTTTCACCGATCCTAAAGTCAAGCTTCGCGATATCGTGGACTGGCCTCCGGCCAATTGGGGCAACAATCCTGACGTGCCCGGCGAGCGGGACAACTATGTATTCCGACCGATCAATACGGTGGTCAACAGCTTTTATTACCGCAATATGGAAATCATGGCCTTTTTTGCTGAACTGTTAGGGAAGCCCGAGGAACAGGTACAATTCGAAGCGATGGCCGCTAAGGCACGTGAGGCCATTAACACTAAACTGTTCGATCAGGAGCGGGGCTACTACATTGACGGAGAGGGAACAGAGCATGCCTCCCTGCACGCCAACATGCTACCACTTGCTTTTGGTCTTGTGCCAGAGGGGCAGTTGTCCTCCGTTGTCGCTTTCATCAAGTCCAGGGGCATGGCTTGCAGTGTCTATGGTGCGCAGTACCTCATGGATGGTTTGTACCGCGCCGGTGAAGCCGATTATGCCCTTGAGCTCATGACTGCAACACATGATCGCAGCTGGTGGAACATGATCGCGGTGGGCTCCACCATCACCATGGAAGCCTGGGATATGAAGTACAAGCCCAATGCCGACTGGAACCATGCCTGGGGTGCGGTTCCCGGTAATGCCATTGCCAGGGGGCTTTGGGGCATAAAGCCGAAGACTCCCGGAGCACAAGTCGTGACCATCGAACCACAGCTGTCCACCCTCCGATCATCCGAAATTTACGTGCCCTTTCAAACCGGTCAGGTCGTCGCGTCTTACGAAGCTTCGCAACGAAAATATGAGATCGTGATACCCAACAATATGCGGGGTGAGTTTCGGCAACGAGATACAGGCCCGGAAGGCTTTCTATTGAATGGCGAACCTATAACCTCAGGCTTTCCCTTGACGCTGGAACCGGGTCGGCATGAGATCACGCTGCCGTAGGTTGATTTCAAAAGCAACCAAAAGGCGATCAGTTGAGCCTAGCTCCTTGAGCAACAACCCGACCGCCAAAGGTTTTGAACTTCACGTAAAAAGCATTGCTCGCCTGGCTTTCGTTATGTAAGCGATCCACCGCTGTCACTGCGTAGGTGTACTTTTTGCCTTTTTTAGCAGAAAGATCGATGTAGGTCTGTTGCTGCTTCGCTCTTCGGCGCACCTTGGCAATGATCTTTGCACCCTCTTGGATATCGCCACCTTCATGTCCTTCAAAACGATAGACAGCATAGTATTGCTCATCACTCAGCGGATCATCCTTCCACACCAGCTGCACACCTATCTTGTGATGACCACTGACCCCAACAAGGTCCGGACTTAGCGGGGCCTCGCTATCGATCCACGGCATAGTGGGTACGAGGGCAGGCGAGCGGTAATAAGCATCAATGGAGTCCTTAATACCGAGCTTGTTCACAGACCAGTGCTTCGCGCTGAAAAACATACTACCATTGATGCTCGGCAGCGTTTCGTTCAGTCGGAGCTGCTCGGGAAGTTCCGCCGGATCCTGCCAGCTGTCGTGGTTCCCCACTCGATAGAGGCCCTGGCCAATGTAGACGTGTTTGCCGTAAGCGTTTTCATCCCACCATTCGCTTAGGACTTCGTAGCCCGCAAGATCAAATCCACGATGCCAGTAGATCTGAGGCGTCACGTAGTCGATCCAGTCCTCCCGCAGCCACTTGAGGACATCGGCATACAGATCATCATAGTTGGTCTGACCTGCTTGAGTGTCAGAGCCCCTGAGCGGGTCCTTGTCCTTATTTCGCCAGACACCGAATGGACTGATACCAAATTTGACGTAGGGTTTAACCTCCTTAATTCGACGCGACAGGGTCTCCACGAAGAAGTCGACGTTGTCCCTGCGCCAATCATCCTTGCTGTCAAAGCCAGCCCCATAGAAGGCATGAGACAGGGAGTCGGGGAACTCCTCTCCTGCGACTTTGTAGGGATAGAAATAGTCGTCGAAGTGCACCGCATCGAGATCGTAGTGGCGTACGACCTCAATGATTTCGTCTAACACAAAAGCCCGTGCCTCCCGATTTCCCGGATCATAGTACCACCGACCACCATATGGCACGAACCACTCCGGACACCACTGCAAGGGATGCTTCTCCGAGATACCATCTAATTCCTCTTTCATACTGGCGCGATAGGGATTAAACCATGCGTGAAATTCAAGATTCCGCCGATGCGATTCCTCAATCATGAATTGCAATGGATTGTATACAGGCGCTTTGCCTTGCTCACCCGTTAGATATTGGGACCAGGGTTCGTTGGCCGATGGATAGAAGGTATCTGCGACCGGCCGGACCTGAACGATGACTGCATTCATCCCTAGCTCCACCTGTTCATCCAAAAGCTGAATGAATTCCAATTGCTGTTCCTGAGCGGTGAGGCCTGGTTTTGAGGGCCAATCGATGTTGACGACAGAGGCAATCCATGTTGCCCGCAATGCCCTTTTTGTAGCCTGATAGGGCTGGGCAGCGACGTTTACACACAGCATGAACGTAAGGACGGCTACCCCTCCTAATTGATGGAATCTGAGTAAATACATTCACCGCAAAATAATCGACCTCACGGATTCGGGAGCCTCAACCTTTAGCTTGATTACCATCCTTTCGAAAGAAAAGGGTTGGCTTGCCCTCCACAATTCTTTCTTCAATGAATACGAAACCCAAACGCTTGGCAACCAATTGTGACGCAAAGTGCGGCGTATCCATCGCAGCCAGCAGGTACGGAAAATGCAATTGATCCAATGCGTATCCAACAACAGCCTGAGCAGCTTCGCTGGCGTAGCCCTGTCCGGCAAAGTCCTGCTGCAGCGCATATAAGAGTTGGGGCCAGTCCTCATCAAAAAAGAACCATAGTCCAACATACCCCACAGCACTTTGATCAGATTGCCTCTGAATCTTCCATAGACCATAGCGACGTTGCTGGAAGGATGCTTGACTCTGATTAATGATCTGGATGCCAGTCTCTCGGTCGATCACTTGATCGTCCCACAAATACTTCCTGACGAACGGAGACCCATTGAGCTCCAGAAACCAATCTTCGTCTTCTTTTTGTAGGGGTCGCAGGTGGAGTCGATCTGTCTTCAGTGTCATATCATCTGTTTCGCGTGCCATGTCACCGCTTTTCGAGAGGATACGCGAAACAAGACCTGGGGTTGACCCAACCGGATTGCTCGGCCTGGCCCAGGTTGGCGGTCCTTTTTGTGAGATTCATATCGATGATCCACTCGAACACTACAATTCCCTTGTATGCGAGCTAATTACCGCTAATTTGCGCACGGAACCTAACCTGAGAAGTCGCGCGGCCAAGACCCCGCGCGTATGTATGGAAGTTTAAAATAGATGCAAATAAGAGCCCTACTCTGTCTTTTTTTGTGGTCGGCGGCCTTTTTACCCATGATCGCCCAGCCATCACTAGGTGTTTTCAATATCACGACGGATACTTCATTGGTAGTATTTGAAGAAGAGGATCAAATCTATTCCCTGACTTGTGTCGCCGATGGCAACTACCCGACGATTGTGGCCAGGGACTTGGAAGGAGACTTCTTGCTCACCGGTACTTTTGGTAGCGTCAATGAATTTGCCAACTGGGAAGGAATCGGCTGGATGGTGCAAACGCCCAGCGGCTACTATGCTTCTTTACTTAACAGTCAGTTCTACGTCTACGTCACCCGTCAGGCACGAAGAAAAGGCAGCATCCTTGCCCGCAATAATGTGCGGAAGTTCGAGCTCATGCAGATCGAACGGCAGCAAGACGTCCTGACCGTGCGAGCCGCGACTGCCGGTGGCGACTTCGAGGAAATCTGCCAACTGGATAGCCTGGATCTACCCAGTAGAGTCAGAGCGGGCATCTTCTTGGGAGGTGAGAAGCTGGTCACGGCAGGCATCTGGAATGTCAGGCTGGAGCAACCACCGACAGAGCACGTATACTCAACACTCGAGACGGTCGATGTGCTGACCGGCATCCGAAAAGTGCTGCACAAGTCTCCAGAAATCATTGACAAAGCCCAGTGGATGGCAGGTGGTGAGCGCCTGCTCTTCAAAGCGGGTCCTGAGTGGCAAGTGCTGGATCTACAGGAAGAGAATTCTACACCACAGACCATGGATGGCGGCAAACTGCCTGGCTACCGAAAGTCAGGCCGTGACGAAGAGTTGGTAGCTACTACAGATGGCGTCAAGGTGTACTACAGCCGGCTAGTGGATGGCGAGAGAAAAATCTGGCGCAAAAACGAGGATGGCTCTAATCCTGTTCAGATCACAACCGACGGGTACCACGATTTCTTTCCGCGTGTTTCACCAGATGGTTTTTGGTTGGCCATGCTCTCCTACCCGCCCGAAGTGGATCCTGAGCACCTCCCAAAGTATGAACGAGCCATGGTTCGCGTAGTGCCAGTGGATGGGGCTGGTAATCCCTCTGCAATCGCTCATCTATTTGCCGGCGAAGGATCAATGAATGTTCCCTGTTGGTCTTACGATAGTGAGTCGCTCACTTTTGTTAGCTATAGCGGCCGGTAGTGATCCAGGTGCCCTAGGATTTTCTCCATTCCAAGTGCTGCGGACCACTCCGGCGCTTTTTGTATGTTTACAGATAAGCAAATGTGATAAGAATGAGCGTCTGTGTGATTGGAGCAGGTCCTTCCGGGATTGCCGCGATTAAAAATCTACTGGATGAAGGGGTAGACGTAGTCGCCTATGACAGGAACAGTGATGTGGGTGGCAACTGGATCTACAGCGAAAGCGAAAGTCACTCCAGTGTATTTGAAACCACGCACATCATCAGCTCTAAGACGCTCTCGCAATACGAGGACTTTACCTTTGAAGATTTCGAGGACGGTATCCCAGACTATCCCTCTCATGATCAACTCAGACGATACTTTCAGGCCTATGCCCATAGATTCGATCTGTATCGCCACATAGAGTTCAATTCCCTGGTTCACCATTGCGAACTGCTACAGGATGGTCAATGGGAAGTGACGATTGAAAAGCAAGGAGAGACACATCAGAAGCACTTTTCTCATCTCATCGTATGCAATGGTCACCACTGGCAGCCTCGCCTTCCCGACTATCCTGGAGAGTTTTCAGGTGAGTTTCTGCACTCCCACCAGTTCAAAAAGGCTGCGCCTTTTGCTGGCAAACGCGTGCTGGTAATCGGCGGCGGCAATAGCGCTTGCGACGTAGCAGTAGAAACAAGCCGTGTGAGCAAAAGGACTGCGATCAGCATGCGCAGAGGTTACCGCATCATTCCTAAGTTTCTCTTTGGCATGCCAAGTGATGTGGTCGCTTCGAGGATGAGTTTCTTGCCTCGGAGGATCAAATACCTTTTGTCGGAAATGACCGTGCGAATCGTCCTGGGATCGAATATACTGTACGGTTTGCAGAAGCCAACACATCGATTGGCAGCGACGCACCCAACCATCAATGACGAGTTGTTGCACAAGCTTCGGCACGGCAAAGTCGTACCGAAGGTGGACATCGATCACTTGGATGGACAAACCGTCCACTTTCAGGATGGTTCCTCGGAAGAGTTTGATGTCATTGTGGCATGCACGGGATACGTCTTGACGCATCCTTTCTTTGACAAGGATTTCATCAACTACAGTGAGGGAGATGTGCGCTTGTATTTAAAAATGCTCCATCCAAAAATTGCGAATCTGTATTTCATCGGGATGTTCCAACCCTTGGGATGCATTTGGCCGGGAGCGGAGTTGCAGAGCAAAATCGTCGCACGGGAAGTGGCAGGAAAGTGGAAGCGACCAAATAATACGGAACAACTGGCAGAACGAGAAGTTGCGCATCCGCACATTAAGCAAATCAAGTCAGCCAGGCACACGATCACCGTAGACTATCACCAGTTCATGAAGGATCTGCGAAAGCAATTGCCAAAAGACTACGTCCGTAAATCCCCGGTGGCGATCAAAGAAGCATCCCTCGCGTGATCTACAGGCCGGCGACCACTCAACCAATCAAGGACTCTCTGCTCTTTGTCCACGGCATGTGCCATGGTGCTTGGTGCTGGGATACGGGCTTCATGGAAGACTTTGCCAAGCGTGGATATGATTGCTACGCCATGGACCTCATGAGGGGCAAAGGCCCCGGACCCGCAACCCTGTCTGATTTCGTTGATCAATTGCAACAGACGATTTCCGAACTGCACTCCGATCCAATCTTGATTGGTCATTCCATGGGAGGCTATATCATCCAAAGGTACCTCGAGGAGCGCCCCGCAAGGAAAGTCGTATTGCTGGCGAGTGTTCCACCAAAGGGTGCCCTACTTCCGGCCCTGCGTTTTCTGCGGAACTTCCCCTCGGAAGTATACAATCTGCTCAGAGCGAATCTACAGCAGGCACTCACGAATCGGCGACGTGTGCTCTACCACCCGCAGACGGATCAAAGTTTGATCGATCGGCGAACCGAACAAATGACACAAGAGTCATTCCCTGCCTTTCTCAACATGGTCTTTCGAAGGGTGCGCAATCCTAAGCAACCGTCGGCAAAAACCCTTGTGGTGGGATCGTACTACGACGGACTTATCAGCGTCAGCGAAGTCTACGCGACTGCCGCCAGGTATGACACCTCAGCGATTATACTTTCTGAGGTTGGACACAACATGATGCTGGAGCCCCAGGCCGCTCAGGTGTCCGAACTTATCCTGGATTGGCTAGAAGGCTAGCGGCACCTGGCCGTTTTTGATTCCATGCGTACACCAACGAACAGTTTTCAATGTAGGATAGGGGTTAAAATGAATTGGAGGCTGTTGTTGGCCCATGGCATAGCTTTTGACACTTTGCCCACAAATAGCTATCGTCAATCATGCTGAAGAGCTTCGTCCGGGTTGCATTGCGAAAGATTCTGAAGAACAAGGGGGGCTCTTATGTCAATATCTTGTGCCTGGCACTAGGTATTGCCACTTGTCTTTTCATTTTCAATTTTCTTTTCTTTGAATTGTCTTACGACCGATTCGATGGTAGCGATCAGGTCTACCGTCTAGAACGCATACTGGTCAACGAGGAGAACGAGCCCTACTGGGATGCCGCAACGGCCAGAGACGCCTGCTCCACCCTTTCTTCGACTCAACCCCTATTGGCTTGCACGTTCCTATCACCGTACTCCGAGGAAGGATCGGCGCAATTCACCAGCTCCTCTCAGGAGGCATCCATGCAACGGATCTACCTGGATCAAGTGTATTACGCCAGTCCGACGATCCAGCATGTACTTCCCATCCGGATGGTCATAGGCTCCATGGAAGAAGCTGCCAAAACCAATCGACTATTCCTTTCCCATTCCGCGGCAGCCGCGATTTACGGCAAAGAGTATCAGCAAAATCGATCGCTATTGGCCACAAAGTTGCAGTCGACCCAGTCCGTGGCTTTCGAGCAGTTCTACATCGTCGCTGGCGTTTTTGAGGACCTACCCGCCAATAGTCACATTCATTTCGATGCGTTGGCTATTGCATCGGCAGAAAGTTCGCTACACCCCTCCTATACTAACGCCTACACCTACTTTGTCAGCGATGGGGAGGTGCCGAGAACTTTAGAAACCAACGGAGAACGCTTCATGCTCAGGCCCGTGGATGAGATCCACCTGGCCAGCAATATCTCGAACAACCCAGAGGCTGGTACAAGCGTCAACCTATTGATTTTTCTTGCCTTGATCGGTGTCATCGTGCTGCTACTTTCAGTTGGCAACTACGTCAATAGCCTGATATTGAACTCCTTTGAACGTGCCAAGGAAATCGGGATCCGAAAGCTCCTTGGGATTCAGCCTAGACAGTTAATGGGAGCGTTCCTAATCGAGGCGCTCATGGTCAACTTCATCGCCGCGGGAATTGCTTTGATCCTGTTCAAAGTCGCGACAAACTACTCGAGCGCTATGGGGGCAGGTTCGAACACCTTCAGCGCCATCAGTGCCATTGATTTCGAGCGAATTATAGGGGCATACCTGTCGGAAAATATGGCATTCCTGCTTGCTATTGCGGTGATCAATGCCTTACTCTCGAGCATTTATCCAGCGGTGTATTTCAACCGTCTTAATCCCGTGAAGCTGCTGAAGAATCGGATCCTTCTCTCCAGCGGAAGGTCCTTTAGCGGCGCTAGTCGAATGATAAAATCGCTGCTCGTGTTTCAGGTAGCCAGCTCCATCCTCTTCCTATCAGGTGTGTATATCGTCTACGCCCAATGGCAACACCTTCAGCGCAATGCACAAAGGCCGTATCAATTGAGTATCATGGGTGTCTTTCCCGGATCGTCCGGCGCCAATGAGCGTTTTACCTGGGATGTCTACCGAAGGTTGGGGGATTTGAAGGACGAAGGCAAGCTGGAGAACTATTCCTTCTCCAACCTATTCGATGGCCAATACAAAACAGCTGACAGAATAAGGGTGTCAGGCATTGGTACTCATGAGCTCGCGGATACTACAACTTGCGCCCTACTTGCGGTGAACCCCAATCATTGGGAAGTAGAAGGGGAATTGCTTGCTGGCAGCGGTTTTAATCCTCGTTTCGGACTAGACCCAAGGTCGGCACTGATCAACACCGCGGCCATGAAGGCATGGAGCTATGACGATCCGGATAGCTTACTGAATCGAATACTCGATACCGATTTCGGGGAACTGAGGATTCTGGGTATAGTGGACGAGCCCCGTGAACCCAGAGTTTACGTTTCCGGCTTTGAATACCGTACCTACTTGCGATTGACCTTGCAATATCCCGGTAATGCGGGTGAAAGTGTCGCTCGATTTCTTCACTCCATGGAAGTGAGGTTATCGACGCCTCTGCCCTACTTTTCGCTCCTGAAACGAGATTATGATGAGCAGCAATATGTGGAAGCAAGCATCCTGAGGATCTTTCTGTTCCTATCGGCCCTGGCCATTACGATTGCGGCATTCGGTCTATTTGGCCTTTCTAAGTTCATCGCGGACAAGCGCGCCAAGGAAGTGGGTTTACGCAAAATCCTGGGGGCTTCGTCATTACAGGCCATGTGGTCATTGACCTTGGACTTTGTGAAGCTTATTGTTGTAGGAGCCGTACTGGCCATCCCGTTTGTGTTGTGGGGCGGCCAAATGTGGCTCAACGACTACAGGGTCCGAATTGTCATTTCCCCATCGATGGTGGCACTACCCATTTTGCTGGTGGCTGTTCTCTCATTGCTCGTCATTGCTGAAAAGTGCTGGCGAGCCGCATCGATCAATCCGATTGCGATTGTGAGGGAGAGGAATTGATCCATCGAACGGAACACCCATAACTGGCTATGGATCAACGGATGCGAGTAGCCATCAATACGTCAAACCCTCATCAAAC
>JBCCXG010000107.1:0-12380 GCA_039191945.1 Bacteroidota bacterium | reverse complement strand
TGCCTATATCGCCTTGCAACAATCGCGTGGCGCCGATGATGTGCAGATCTATCGAATCGAGCGATACATCCGGTTCATGCAGCCGTTTGGAGTCATCATTCTCATGTTTATGGGGGTGATTGTATCCGCTCGCAAGTCCAGGCGTGGGACGGGTTTTCAGATTGCTCTGGGCTTTCTACTGGCCTTCGTCTTTATCATTATGTTCATACTCACCAGAGCTATTGCGGAAGCGAATACCATGAACCCGGTCCTCGCGGTGTGGATACCCAATTTGACTTTCTCGGTCGTAGCGATGGTCATGTACAATACGGTGCCGCGATGACAAAAACCACCCGGGACTATTGGCATTTGCACTTTATTGTGCTCTTGTGGGGCTTCACGGCCATTTTCGGAGTGCTCATTTCTTTGCCTCCGGTGGAGATGGTCTTCTTCCGTACGCTGATGGCAGCTGGTCTGTTGGCGCTCCTCCTTATTGCCATGAGGAAGCCCTTCAGGATCGCATCACGCCGGGATCTCATTCAGGCACTCTTCATCGGTTTTTTGATTGCGGTGCATTGGATCCTTTTTTTCTTAGCTGCGAGACTCTCCAATGTCTCGGTCTGCCTCGCCGGCATGGCCACTGCATCATTGTGGACCGTGTTTCTTGAGCCGTTTTGGACCAAGGAACGGATCAAAACGCTCGACATACTCATGGGACTTCTTGGCTTTTGCGGAATCATTTTGATTTTTTACGGTGATTTTGAATATGGCTTGGGCCTGGGTGTCGCGGTCATTTCAGCGTTCCTGTCCGGAGTATTCATGGTGATGAATGGCTCCATTGCCAAAAGAAATGATCACTTCACCATCACGTTTTGGGAGATGTCGGCAGCATGTCTGGTGATCTTACTTTTCTTCCCGATCTACTCACGATTCGTGGTCGGTCGACCTATCGATTGGCTGCCCCAGGGACTGGATTGGTTGTACTTGTTTTTGATTGCGGGGGTCTGTACTGTTTATGCCTATTCGATGAGCGTTGAGTTGATGAGAAGGATGTCTGCTTTCGTTATCAACCTGACAGTGAATCTGGAGCCGGTCTATGGGATGCTTTTGGCTTTGCTGATTTTTGGTGCAGATGAAGCGATGAGTCCCCGCTTTTACGCGGGCACCCTGGTCATCGTGTTGAGCGTGATGATTTATCCTCCCATCAATCGCATTCGCAACCGCCGCAGGATCAAGCCAAATATTTCCTGATCAACGATTTAGTAGTTAGCTCCCACAATAGATAATTACTTTGCGCCTGCATTAGAGAAGACACTATGGAAATCGAATTTGCTGGACTCATTCTTTCCGAGCCTGTGACTGCTTTTGGCAACCTTGTGTTGGCAAGCGTTTGTTACTATGCCTACCGTCAAGTCAAGCGGGTAGCCAATATGCCTGGAAAGGAGTCTTGGGGCTACTTCTTTCTCACTTTGGGATCAGCAACTTTTATTGGGATTTTTACTCACCTATTCTCGCACTACAATCCTCATGGGCTTCGCCTTGTCGGTTGGGCGTTGAGCGGTCTTACGGCCTACTTCGCACAAGCGGCTTCTATCGAGCAGTTGACTCGCCGCAAAACAGGCCCCTTGATGCTCATCTCCAAAATAGAGTTCGTGCTGTTTTTGATTGGGCTATACTGGTTTCAGGTGTTTGGTGTAGTGCTGGTGGTCACTGTCATCTCTCTGTTGACGGTTTTGGGCATCCAAACCTACGGCTATTTCTCAAGGGTGCTCAAGGGCAGTGAAATCATTCTGGCGGGGTTTGTCATTTCCGCACTTACGGCCTTTGCTCGCCTGCTCAACCTTTCTCTACATCCCATTTGGTTCAATCATCACGACGTCGCACATCTCATGATGATCTTTGCCGTCCTCACGATCATGGTGGGTGTGAAGCGGGCCGCTGAAGCGGTTGAATAATTCGTCAGCTATACGACGGACTGACCACTTTATATTTGACTTGCTGTATATTTATTTACAGGTCAAAGGAATTGCATCTTGGAACAGAAAAGTAACATTTGGTATTTCGAGGACGTCGATCTCTATTCCATTTTCTGCCCGCACAAGATCGCGGGTATGAAGGATACGCATAGCTTCGAAAAGTTTCAGAAGAATGACTACGTTTTTAAAGCTGGCGAGTCAGATACAAACGTCTACCTTATCTCTGATGGCAGGGTAAAAATTGGCCGGTACAATGAGGAGGGCGAGGAGGTCGTGAAGGCAATACTCAGCAGAGGCGAGCTTTTTGGCGAGATGAATATTACCGGCGAGCGGGACTCGAGCGAATTTGCCAAGGCGCTAGATAATCCTACAGTCATCTGCCCCTTGACTGTGGACGATCTCAAGATGCTGATGCGGGACAATGAAGAGTTGAACTTTGCGATCATTAAGATCATTGGCCTGAAGCTCCGCAAGTTTGAACGCAAGGTAGAGTCCATGGTATTTAAGGATTCCAGGACGCGGATCATTGAGTTTCTCCTTGAGATGGGAGAGGAGAAGGGAAAAAAGGTGGGCTTCGAGATGATGATCAAAAACCACTATACGCACAAAGATATCTCACGATTGACGGGCACATCGCGACAGACTGTCACCACCACATTCAACGAGCTACGAGATCAGAACTTGATCTCCTTTGATCGACGTCGCATTCTGATACGGGACATGGAGGCTTTGCGGGAAGAAGCAGCCTCAGGAGTGGAGTAGTTTTTTTTGGCGCCCCACCGAACACAAGGCCTCTTGGCAGACCGGCGTGGCCGACCAGGCGCTGAGCGGGTCTGCCGCCACGAAACGGGGCACGATCTCATTGCTATATGCTCATAGCGGCTTACTAAAGTCCAGTTCCCCTTGATCAGGCTCCTCACGAAACAGCCCAAACATCGCGGATCCTGACCCAGACATGGCAGCATAGACAGCGCCCATTTCGTAGAGCTTCTCTTTCATCTGAAGCAGCTTCGGATGATTTGGGAAGATCGAAGCTTCGAAATCATTGACCAATCGGTCCTTCCACTCATTCATGGGGCTGGCCAGCACCTCTTGGATTACTACCTCAGGCACGGCGGGGGATACTCCTGCATAAGCCGCTTTTGTCGAGACGTGGACAGACGGATAAATAAGCCCCACGTGCATCCCTGAAAGATCAAGTTCGATGGGTCTCAGATCTGTACCGGTACCCGTAGCCAGAGCAGGGCCATTTTTGATGAAAAAGGGACAATCACTCCCCAATTGAGAGGCCAAGTACTCCATCCTTTCCTCATCGAGGCCCAAACCAAACTCTTCATTGAGCAGCTTGATCATACACGCACCATCGGACGAACCGCCGCCCAACCCAGCTCCCATCGGGATGGCCTTGTGCAAATAGATGGCGACGGGCGGTAAGTTTTTCACCTCTTGGCTGACCAGATTGAATGCCTTTATGCAGAGGTTGTCGTTTGGATCACCGGGTATGACGAGGCCACTAGGGTGAAAGGACAAACTATCTGCCTGTACAATCTCCAAGGCATCGCACCACGGAATCGGATACAGACAAGAATCAATGTCGTGATACCCGTCTCGCCTCTTGCGAAGGACATTAAGGCCCAAATTGATCTTAGCGTTGGGGAAAGTGACCATGTGCGGCCTCGTTGACTACTGACTTATTTGCTCAGTTCTTCGATGATGTCCGCCGTGATTCCTGAAGCAGAGAATCCTCCATCGTGCATAAGGTTTTGCATCGTGACCATTCTTGTAAGGTCAGAAAACATGAGGACGCAGTAGTCGGCACAGCTATCCGCATCTGCATTGCCCAATGGAGACATTTTGTCCGCGTAGTTGAAAAATACGTCAAAGCCCGGTACCCCCGTGCCAGCGGTGGTCATCGTTGGCGATTGGGAGATGGTATTGACCCTTACCTTCTTGGATTTGGCAAATCGATAACCATAGCTACGGGCAATAGATTCCAACATGGCCTTGGCCTGCGCCATGTCTGAATAGTCCGGGAAGGTGCGCTGCGCGGCGATGTAGGAAAGCCCAAGGACAGAACCCCACTCATTCATGATATCCATCTTCTCTGCCACTTGCATGACCTTGTGAAAAGAGAGTGCGGATACGTCTAGCGTTTTTTGGAACCAGTCGTAGTTGAGGTTGCCGTAGTCTTTTTTCTTGCGGACGTTGGGACTCATCCCTATGGCATGCAAGATGAAGTCTAGGTTTCCCCCGAGGAGCTCTTTGGATTGGGTGTAGAGATTCTCAATATCTTCCAGTGATGTGGCATCGGCTGCGATGACTTCGGTTTCGCATTTTTCGGCAAGCTGATTGATAGCGCCCATGCGCAAGGCGATCGGAGCGTTGGTGAGCGTGAATCGGGCCCCTTCCTCATGGGCGCGCTCGGCCACTTTCCAGGCGATCGATTTTTCATCCAGGGCTCCGAAGATGATCCCTTTTTTTCCTTTCAGCAAGTTATGTGTCATCGGTATTGAGATTTGGCAACCATCTTTGGTTGCTGTTTGGGCGGCAAAATTAAGAAAATAAATGTCATGTCAAGGGCTGGTCTCTGCGCCGACCTTACTGGCGATCAAGCCAGCTCATCAAGCAATTCCCTGGCGCTTTCTTGGGCTTTGGCGCTGGGGTTTTGACCTCCAATCATTTGTGCGATGGTATTGACCCGGTCTTTGGCATCGAGCTGCTTGATCTTGCTCACCGATTTTATCGATTCGTGGTCTTTGTAAACAAAGTAATGCTGATCGGCCGCAGCGGCGAATTGGGGCAGGTGACTAATGGAAATAATCTGGTGATGATCGCCCATTTTCTTCATCAGCTTCACCATTTGGATAGCCACTTCACCGGAGACACCCGTATCGATCTCATCAAAGATTACCGTTGGCATGGCTGATTTCCTGGCAATGAGAAACTTGACCGCGAAGATGAGTCGCGAAAACTCTCCTCCAGAGGCCACATCCTTTAGGGGTCGTGCCGGCATGCCCTTGTTTGCTGTGAATAGTATTTCAATCTGGTCTGCGCCGTCCGCCGCAGGGCTTTTGCCCGTTACTGCCACTTCCACCTGCCCATTTTCGATACCGATCGTGCGAATGATTTTCTCGATCTCTGTTGCTAGATCCAAAGCGGCTAACCTCCTGGATTCTGTCAATGCTTTGGAGGTCTTTGACATGACCCCTTCCGCCTTCGCGAGTTGTGACTGGAGTTTGGACATGTCCTCATCGAGCGATTCGACGCTTTGTAGCTCTGCTTCGAGCTCATCGCGCAGTTGGATCAGGTCATCTATAGTCCCCATCCCGTGCTTCTGCTGCAGCCGAAAGATCAGATCGATCCTTTCCTTGACTTCTTGCAGCCGGTGGGGGTCTAGCTGTACTTTGTCATTTTCATTGGCGAGCTCAGCGGCCAGGTCCTTTAGCTCGATCAGTGAACTTTCTACGCGCTCATAGAGCGCCTGGTAGTTCGCGGAATAACCATTGATTTTGCCGAGTTGGTTGGCGACTGCCTTAAGTTGATCGAGAATAGCAAATTCACCCTCATCCAAGACTCGCTCGCCCATAGAGAGGCTTTCCTTGATTTCTTCAGCGTGCTCCAGCGTGGATAGCTCCTCCTCAAGGGTTGCCTGATCACCGGCTTGCAATTGCGCATCTTGCAATTCCTTGAAAATGAATTGCTTGTAGTCCAGTTGTTCCGCGGATTCACGGGCGCGTGATTTCAGCGCCTCTAACTCATGGTGGATCTTCTGGTAATGAGCAAAGGCCTTTTCTTGATCCTTAATCAATTGGGGGTGCTGAGCGAAGGCGTCGAGCGTCTGTAACTGATACTTGTTGCGACCCAACTCCAGGGTTTCATGCTGTGAGTGGATGTCCAACAGTTTCGGGCCGATGCGCTTTAGTACATCTAAGGTCACCGGTGTGTCATTGATAAAGGCCCTTGACTTGCCCGAAGGGCTGATCTCTCGCCGAATGACGCAAGGGTCTTCGTAGTCCAGGTCTAGTTCGTCAAAAAGAGACTGCAATTGGTAGGCTTTCACGTCGAATGTTCCTTCCACCGTACATTTTTTCGACTCGTCAAATAGTACTTTGACGTCTGCACGATTACCAAGTAGGAGCCCTATTGCCCCAAGCATAATCGACTTGCCAGCCCCTGTTTCCCCGGTGATAATATTGAGCTGAGCAGAAGGCGCTAGCTCTACCTCTTCGATGAGGGCGTAATTCTTGATGGCCAGGGATTGGATCATTCGTGCTTAGGAACAGTTTCGTCCGTCCAAAGTTCTCGGATATCCCGCAAATTTAATTCGCGCTTGTGACCCAGCGCATTCTGGACCTTCAGTTTGTCCTTCTTCATGCTGATCAATCGACAAAGGAGGACCTCCTTCGATTTCAGAACGAACTGGATGTATTTGGGTGTACCTGCAAAAGATGGCAGGTCCTTCAATAGTATTTTGCGTTGAATACTTGACACGATCGGGAGAAAAGTCCGCTAAGATCGGTTATTTGATCATCACTTGGAAGAGCTCTGCCTTCGTAGGATCGATCTCCGTAAGAATATTGTAGGCCTGCCTTCGCACCGTGAGGCTACCCGTAGAGAAAACCTGTGCTAGCTCATCGGATTTTGCATCGAGAAAAGCAATCGTAAGTATAGAACGCGGGCGCACTTCATTGGCCTCTTGCAGCAACTTCAGACATTCGAGAATTTGTGTTCTGGCCTCGTCCGGTTTTTCATTGAGTACATCCATGCCCATGCGGTGATAGGTGTAGTAGGCCCTCCTAATGGGCTCCAATTGATTACTCAGGAGGTTCTCGGCAAACCAGTACCTGTTTCTGATACTGTTGAATTGCTCCCATCCTTGGAATCCACTTTGCTGCGCATTGAGGACGACTTGCCAGGCGCTTTGAAAGTAGGGTTCACCACCAAGCTCCCCGAAACTGTCGTAGTCTAAGCCGATGATGACGTAGGCGTAGTAAGCCAACATCGATGTGATGTTGTTGGTGAAGGTATTTTCGTTGAATTGCAACGGCTGCGCACTGACGTATTCAAAAGACCAGTCACGGTCCGCGAAATTGAGTAGGACGGATTCGTAATCCGTGTTGAATACAGGTCGGGATGAAAGGATCTGTACCGAGGCTTCAAAGCGTCCAATGCCAGGCATGTTGGAGACATTGATGATGAGGTTGCAGTTGATGCGTTCCTCCAGGTCAAACTGATCTCCCGTCCAGGCACGTCCATTGATGAATTCAGCAAACGCTACCTCCATCTCTTGGAAGATTGCGCGCTCACTGGTCTGGATTTGTTGTGCATTGACGATTACCCGGCAATTGAGTTCTTGCCCGATCCCTTTGAGCGATAGGGCCAGTATGCCCACGATGAGACTCCACCTACGCATTGAGCTTTTTGGTAATGGCATTGACAATGTCGGAAGCGACGGCATCTTTAGATTTTAACTCAAAATCCTCACGCATATTATCCTTAAAGAATAGACTCACTTTATTGGTAGGCTCAGAAAAGCCTGCGCCATCATCATTGAGTGAATTGAGGACAACCATGTCGAGGTTCTTGTTCTTCAACTTCTTTTGAGCGTTTTCGACCTCATCATCCGTTTCTAGCGCAAAGCCAACGGTGATTTGTCCCTTCTTCTTCTGCCTACCCATCTCAGCGGCGATATCTTTATTCTCTACGAGCTCAATCGTCATTTCGTGGCCGTTGCGCTTTAATTTCTTGTCAAAACGGGATGCAGGTTTGTAGTCGCTCACCGCAGCTGCGAAAATGGCGATGTCGGAAAGTTCGAAATGCTCGCGTACTGCTTGATACATTTCATCGGCCGATTCCACTCGGATGATGGAGATGGAAGCGCCAGAGGGTAGGTAATCGGATGGACCTGCGATAAAGATGACTTCAGCCCCTTGAGCGGCGCACTGTGTGGCAAGGGCGGTGCCCATCCTACCACTGGAATGATTACCAATGAATCGAACAGCGTCAATCTTTTCATAGGTCGGCCCCGAGGTAATCAGCACTCGTTTTCCGGTCAAGGGGCTGGTGTCGATCCAGAAAGATCTTAGCGATTCGACGATCGTTTCTGGCTCAGCCATGCGTCCCACGCCTTGGAGACCGCTGGCCAATTCCCCTTCCTCTGCTGCGATCAGGTGATTGCCATAGGATTGCAGTACCTCTAAGTTCTTCTGGGTGGCCTGATGGAGGTGCATGTCCAGATCCATCGCCGGTGCAAAAAACACGGGACAGCGGGCTGACAGGTAAGTGGCGATCACCAAGTTGTCTGCGGCACCTTGAGCCATCTTTGCCAACGTATTGGCGCTCGCCGGCGCGATGACCATAGCGTCGGCCCATAGACCGAGTGCTACGTGGCTATCCCATAGCCCCGTAGCTGGGTCGAAAAAGTCGGAGTATACCTTATGCTTTGAGAGTGTAGCAAGGGTGAGGGGCGTAATGAAATCTTTTGCGGACTTAGTCATAAGCACGCGTACTTCGGCACCTTCTTTGACTAAAAGTCGAATAAAAAAGGCGGTCTTGTAGGCTGCAATAGAGCCAGAAACCGCCAAAAGGATCTTTTTACCCTGGAGCATAGGAGAGGACTTACTCCTCTTCTATCTCAGGCTTCCTCCACATCACTCCTCCGTCTAAGAATTCATCGATGGATAATGAGGAAGGCTTCGGCATACGCTCGTAAAACTTGGAGATTTCGATTTGCTCTCTGTTTTCGAAGATCTCTTCCAAGTTATCTACAGAAGAAGCAAACTCGGCCAATTTGCCGTTCAACTCTTCCTTATTTTTCGTGCTGATTTGTCTGGCCCTTTTGCTGATAATCACGATAGACTCGTAAATGTTACCAGTTGGCGCGGCGATTTGATCGTTGTCTCTAGTAATGATAGATGGATCCGTGGCCATTTATGATTTATTTTTTTGATCCGCAAATTTAGCTAATTCTTCGATACTTTTCTGGTATATTTCACCAGCGTCCTTCAAAAAGGGGCTGTCAGGATAACGTTCCAACATCAGTTCGTATTTCTCGATCGCCTCACGATAGCGTTCTTCCTGCTTGCGATAAGTACTTTGCCTCGCGTAGTTGTATTGCGTCTCTACAATCAAATAGAAGATTTCCTCATTGAATTTGCTGTCGGGAAAGTTCTTTTGAAAATTCTCAAATGTGACCAGCGCCGGCTGGAAGCCTTTGATGCCCTTGATCTGATAGTAGAGCTTGGCGTTGTCATAAGCTTTGCGCTCTAGTTTTACCTGCAGCTCGTCAATGAGCTGATCAGCTTGTTTGGCATAGTCTGAGTAAGGATACTTGTTGATGAAGGCTTGGAGCGCGGCAACCGCTTCGTAAGTGCTGGTCTGATCGAGCGTGTATTTTGGAGATTGCTTGTAAAGAGAAAAGGCATGCATGTAGGAGGCCTCCATGACATATTCACTCCTGCCGTAGATCTCAACAAATGTCTTGAAATAGTGCCCACTTAAAATGAATTGCTTTTGATAAAAGTGGCAATACGCGAAGTAGAAATTGCCAAGCTCCGCCTGCTCCGTACCGCGTATAATGGGAAGGATATTTTCAAGCAGTTGGGAGGCTTTGTAGTAGTCCTTTTGTTCGTAGTATTCAAGAGCTGCGGCATACTTCGCTTCCCAGTCGCCATTCTTCATCAGCTTGCGGAATTTCCCACAACTGCCAACAACTACCACCAGCACCACCAATACCACTATCTTCCCGAACCTCTTGATCATTTTTTCTTTTTCAGAATGGAGCGCAAAAGTACTCACTCCACGAATTAACAGGAAATGAAATCAAATCATTGACGATTCTGTGGCCTTTTAACATTTTTTAGAAGCTCCCTTCGTGGAGTAGGAGACTCTATTCGAGGCTGCAGGGATGTGTTGCCGGGTAGGGGGGTCGGATCTGGCACTTCTTCTAGCTCGCTAGGGGTTTCTTCCGGGGCGGCTAGTTCGCTCGAGGCCTTGAAAATATCCGCTTTCGTGGGCCTTTCCTCTATCCTCCAGGAGAAACCGGGAAGCCGCGTTACATCATCTGTGATCTTGTGGGGTGGAAAGAACTGTCCCTCTGGCTTGACGTAAAAACGGATCAAGGACATCTCACTGTCTTCAAATTCGATTTTCATGGAGCTGCAAATCATCTTACTCAGTCCCATCAGGGTGGAGTCTCCCTCCTCAAGGGCGTAATAGATACTTTCAGCGTTACCATCGACATCTACGAAGTCGATAGCATTCTCCACGAAAAGCGCCTCCATGTCTCGTCCTTTGATCTGATTATGATTTAGGAGCGTGTCCTCTGAGGTCAAAAAAGAATTTCTATACAGGTTCATCTTCTTGATCTGATCCTCGGTCACATCCAGTGTGATGGTATCGGCGGTGATTTGACTTTGGTCGCTCCAGAGAATCGGGTCTCCATACAAGTAGATGACCGAGTCCTGCAGAAAATAGGCAGCAGAATCGGCCTTGCCTTGTAGGCCTTCTTTGAAAATGCGGACATTGTGATAGGCCAGGATCCGCTCCTTGGATTCGTCCGCATCCTCAATAGCGACGAGCGTATCAGCGGCCAGATAAAAAGTGTCTGCTTCCAAGATACGCTTCATGATGGGTTTGCCATACACTTTGCTGTAGCCATTGTTTTTGTTGTGATACCCTTCCTCACCAATGATGATAACATCATCGTTCTTTGCCGTCAGGACCGCATTTCCTACACTTTGGTAGTACCGTCTGATATCGTCGAAGTACAATTTGTCACCTTCGAGTTCATAATCCTCCGTCTGTACCTGACCGTCATCAAAATCGGATTGATCCACCTCAGTCCTAAATATCCCGCCTTCGGAAAATAGCTTTTCGCCATCATCCGTTTCTATGATAGTGGGACCCTCTGAGTAGGCGATTTTGGTATTGAGATCATAGCGTAAAGTGTCTGTGCGAAGCGTATACTCCGGCGAGATCAGCACCACATCCGTGTAGAATAGGGCGTAGTCTTCCTGCCCATAGGAGTATGCCGTCCTACTGGTTAGCGTATTGGTTGGGTCTTGCAGCTTACCGCCCAAAAAATAGTAGGCGACTTCGGTATCCAGATTGTAATCCAGGTTATCCGTGTAGAGTCTTTGGTCCCCCTTGATGTACCGCACGTTTTTCCTTAGCTCGGAGATACGTGAGTTACCGTCGTATAAGAGCTCGTCGGAGTAGATGGTGACCGAGTCATCGACAATCTTCACGTTAGCGTAGGCCTCCATTACGTTTCGCTTTTTGAAATAGTAGGAGCTGTCGCAATAGACGGTTGTCTGCTCTTGCTTAAAGACCACTTTCCCTATGAGCTTTTGGTACCTTTCGCGCGCTCTTTTGCCAACGGTGAGTGTCTCCGCCCGGTACCGGATCTTTTTGCCCTTATTGCCCCTCTGAGCCTCCGATGGGATCGGTGAGAGGAGAATGATTGCACATACAATTGGCAGGAAATACTTCATAAGTTTCGTCAGCACAGGGTCCACACTAACTTTGGGACTCAAAATTACAGAAACTAACGAGTGCGAGATCAAAAAAGGTATGCTTGAGGCATTTCAATCTTATATTAAGTCTCATGACCTTTTCCGCCCAGTAGACCGGTTGCTCGTCGCTGCGAGTGGCGGGATCGATTCTATGGTGCTTTTGCATCTTTTGGAGATAGTGGGTCAGCCATTGGAAGTAGCACATATGAACTTTCAGCTGCGCGGAGATGCATCCAACGAAGATGAGGCCTTTGTCCAATCCTACTGCGAATCGCGGTCTCTATTATGCCACTGTCGCCGTGTGGAAACAGGAAATTATGCAAGAGAAAAAGGTCTCAGCACACAAATCGCGGCGAGAGCTTTGCGCTACGAATGGTTTGAGGAGCTTTTGCGATCCACCCAATGCGTGTATCTGCTGACGGCGCATCATGCGGATGACAGTGTGGAGACTGCCCTGTTCAATTTCACCAAAGGCACGGGTATCGCCGGCTTGTCGGGAATCAAACCGAAAATTGCGCAGGTCCGAAGGCCACTATTGTTCGCCCAGAAAAAAGACATTGTGGACTATGCTCAGACTCATGGCGTGCATTGGAGGGAGGATGAAACCAACGTTGAGACTCATTATGCTCGGAACAAATTGCGGCATGAGGTCTTGCCTGTACTGAAGGAAATCAATCCCTCTATCGTGGCTCACTTCGACGATACAAGTCAACGATTATCCGGTGTGCAGCAGTTACTGTTGGAAACTGCTCGCGATCTCAAGGAAAAGAAGCTAGAGACGATAGGCGATGGGTTGGTATTGCACACCGATTGGCTTCACGGTGATGCTCGATCACTTGTACTGCTATCCGAGATTTTAAGTGATTTCTCTTTTTCATTTCGACAATCCCGACAGGTGTTTGAGGCCTTG
>JBCCXG010000106.1:0-12422 GCA_039191945.1 Bacteroidota bacterium | reverse complement strand
CGCGGATCAACCTACTCTTGCTAGCGGGGCCAACACCAATGTGGCTATTTATGGATACGAATCAGGAGCAGCGTTGCAATGGCAAGTTTCTACAGACAACACAAATTTTACTGACATAGGAGGTGCTACGTCGGCGACAATCAATACAGGCGCACTGACACAAACCACCTACTACCGTGTGGGAGTAACCGCGGGCTGTGCAAGCTATTCGTCATCGATTGAGATAGCCATTGGAGGAGGTTCTTTCCCGGGCGGTTATGTGTATCGGAAGAAAATCACTTTCGCCGGATCAGACATTGCTGGGAGTGGTACACACACTAACTTCCCGATGCTCGTCAGACTGGCAAGCGACGCCGATCTGCAGGCTGGTGTCACCAGTGCCGATGGATTTGATATTGTATTCACAGACAGTGACGGCACCACGTCGCTCTACCATGAGTTGGAACACTATGACAACTCCAACGGCGCGCTTGCCGCATGGGTCAACGTGGACCTTGCCCCGGGTGTAGACAAGGAGATCTATATGTACTATGGCAATAGCGCCATCACTACTGATCAATCCAGTACCAGCACCTGGAGCAGTGCTTTCGACGGGATCTGGCACCTACATGATGACTTTGAAGATGCGACGACCAACAATCGAGACGGTACGAATTCTGGCTCCCTCGATATGGCAGGAATCATTGGAGATGCGCAGGATTTTGAAGAAGGCGATGATGACTATATAGACCTAGATCCATTTGATGTCACCACCGGCGTCATTACACTTTCTGCCTGGGTGTATCTCGAGAGTTACGATGGCAATGATCCGAGGATCATTAGCAAGGCGGATGGCGGGGGGACCGGCGATCACTATTGGAAGTTAGGACTCCGCAGTGGGACGGGTTTGTTCCGATCAAGATTTGATGTATCGACCGATGGTACGGAAGAGACTACTTCGGTGGCCGTACCTACAGGCAGCTGGCAGTACATGCAGGCAGTTTCAAACGGAACACGGGTCATACACTATTTGAATGGTATAGAAGTCGGCGATGAAGCCCATGCGGGTGCTTTAGAGACCAATGCGGCGGTTCGTGTCCGAATTGGCAATGATTCCCATAACTTAGGCAACTCCTTCGATGGCCTCCTCGACGAAGTCCGTGTAATCAATGTTGTTCGCAGTGAAGAATGGCTCTTGACAGAGTACAACAACCAGCGTGACGGCTCTACCTCCCTCACCTTCGGGCCGGAGGAAACGGGAGGATGTGACGTCGCCACGGGTACCCTTTCGACCTTGGATGATAACATCGCTTCAGGTGAAAGTACTGTGATCACATTGGCGGGCTACGATCCCGGTTCTACCTTCCAGTGGCAGGCGTCTGATGATGATGTCACATTTACCAATATTCCTTCGGCGATAGTGGATACCCTCGCGACAGGAGCGCTGACCACCAGTAAGTTTTACCGGGTGCAGGTGACTTCCTGCGAGACGGCTCCAAGTGCTTCCATTCTCATTAGCGTAGGGGGTGATTACCTGGCTGGCTATAGTTTTCGCAGAAAATTGATCTTTCGCGGGAGCGAGATCGTTGGTAGTCATACAGATTTTCCATTGCTCGTACGATTCGATGCAGATTCTGAACTAGCGACCCAGGTGCAAAATGCCAATGGGTACGACATTGTATTTACCGAGGCGGATGGTACGACACTGCTTTCTCACGATCTGGATGCTTTTGATAGCGCTACTGGTCAGCTAGCAGCCTGGGTGAAGGCGAATCTGACCAATGCTACCAACAAGGAGATCTATATGTACTATGGCAATGCAGCCATTAGCGCAGATCAGTCCAATACCAATACATGGGACAATTTTTATGAAGGTGTATTCCATCTCAATGGCACAAATGCGGCAGATGCGAGCGCAAGCGTTGCGGATGGTTCAGAAAGCGGCACTGATGCTTACGAGTCACCCAATATCTCCAACGGTCGTAATTTCCAGGATCAAGCTGATTTGGTCACCACGTCAGTGACTACCACGCTGACCGATGATGTTACTGTGAGTGCGTGGGTAAGATGGGACAACATCAACCATGGTCACGATTGGCCCTTGGTCTATCAAAAGGAAAACGAAAGTAAACTGATCATCTACAGAGGTGGCGGAGCCCGTGACCGAAGGTTGAGGTACGAGAGCTCGGCCAAGATTGGAACCGACGAGTCCTATAGTAATACGCAACTAACGGCTGGAGAATGGTACTACGTCGTCATCACTTTTGATCAAAGCAATACAAGTGAGCCGACTTTTTACGTGAATGGAATGGATGATGGGTTGTATCAAACAAGTAATTTCACCACAACGGCCGCTATCAGCGATGCGAGCGGGTACGTCATAGGAAACAGAAGCAACGCACAACGCGGTCTAGGGGGTCAAATTGAAGAGTTCAGAATATCCAATGTTCAGCGTTCAGCCAACTGGATCCTTACCGAGTACTACAATCAAAGAGATGGCTCGACTATGATGTATGTCGATGATTCCGAGTGGACTTGCGACCTCACCCCCACGGGCACTGTTACCTCCTCTCTGTCGACATTGGAGCCTGGTGAGACTACAGAACTGCTACTCTCAGACCATAACCTGACTGCCACACTGGATTGGGAGTCATCCACGGATGGTACTACTTTTTCGAGCATGGGTGAGAGTGACGCAGCCATTACCTCTCCGGCTTTGACGGAAAACACCTACTTCCGAGTGAAGCTCAATAACGGTACGTGCGACGCCTACTCAGATACGCTTCTGGTACCTATGAGGTATGATTTCATTGATGGATACAGCTACCGGATGAAGCTGACTATCCCCGCTGCTAACGTGAGCGGTAGTGGGAATCTGATCGACTTTCCTCTTTTGATAGATATTGCAAGCGACAGTATTCGATCAGAGGCCAATGGGGGGCACGTCTACAATGACAACGGGTATGAGTTTAGATTCACAATGTTGGATGGAACGACCCTGGACTACGAACGGGAAAACTATGATGAGGTCAATGGGCAGTTGAGGGCCTGGGTTAAACTACCGCTACTTTCCGGCAGCACAGATACGGAGATTTTCATGTACTACGGCAATTGCTCTGCCATGGCGGATCCCAACACAGCGGCCACGTGGGCCAGCGACTATGCGGGGGTTTGGCACTTTAGTGAGGATCCCACAGGCACCATCCTCGATGCGACGGGGAACGACAATGATGGTACAGACGATAGCGGCACAGGCAATGTGGGTCAGCAAACCGGAAAGATTGGTCCGGCCTATGAGTTCGACAAGGCCAACAGCCAGCGGATAGAAGTGCCAAACGATGCTTCTCTACAACTTACAAGTTCTATGACCTTGAGCGCTTGGGTCAGGCCGTACACGACTTTCACTGGTTTCTATGGTGTCGTCGACAAAACGGATGCTTATAAACTATACCTCGACGAGAGCGGAGGAGATTATCAGGTGGGCTTCCGGGTGTACAATGGTGGCAATGTATCAGGCGCTAGCAATACCACGACCCTAAATTTTAACAGCGATTGGTACCATATCGCGGCGGTCTATGATGATCCTAATGATGTGGTACGCTTCTATCTTAATGGTGCTGCTTTAGGCACCAACGGATGGACGACCAATCCCGCCAATACAACAGATCCTTTAGGATTTGGAGCCGAAGGCACCAATGATTTCTTCGACGGCTTGATCGACGAGATTAGAATCCAATCCGTTGTTCGGTCTGCCGATTGGATAGCGACGGAGTTTGACAATCAGAATTCACCGGCGACCTTTATTACTGTCGGTACAGAAGAAATAGAGTTTCAGTGGACAGGAACGACGAGTACAACCTGGGCTACGACGACAAACTGGAGCAGTTGCGAGGTACCCGGGAATGAAACGCCGGTCCGTATTTCGGGCGGAGCAACATTTGACCCACTACTTTCAGGAAATGTCACTTTATGCGATATCACCGTTGAGTCCGGGGCTACGATGAATCTTGGAAGTTCCAATACCACAGTGTGCGGGAATATTGTCAACGAAGGGGCCATCGCGGGTGGAACGAGTACAATGACCTTCTCCGGAAATGACAATCAGACGTATTCAGCGACTGTAACTGCTACTGCTACGCTAAACGACGTCGTGATCAACAAATCGGGGGGAGCTGAGATCCAGCTCTTCGACAATCTGGACATGGACGGAGCATTGACCTTAAACACAGGCTTTATCAACCTCACCGGAGGTAGTCTCGACTTATCTGACGGAACACTCGTCGGTGGAGGGCCTGATGCCTTCGTGGTAACAGGTGGATCATCCTGCCTCCGTCAGACTGTGGCCAATGCAGAGGTATTGTTTGCGGTTGGTGTGACATCGGATAGTTACACCCCTGCCGTGCTCAATAATTCTGGAACGGAGGACATCTTTTGCATCCGGGTAATCGACGATGTATTCCCCGATGGCAGTGAAACCGGAACGGCACTCTCAGAGGGAGTGGTGGGTAAAACATGGTTCATCGATGAGGATGTGGATGGAGGTTCCAATGTCGTGCTGACTTTGCAGTGGCGCAATGCTGACCAAAAGAACTCATTCTCACGAGATGCTGCTACGATCACACATTTCAATACGACCAATAGCAAATGGGAGCTCATGAGCTCTGGGACCGTGGCATCGGTCGGATCCGGGCGATTTGGGGTGAGTGCCACGGGCATTACTGACTTCTCGCCATTTGGCGTGGGACAAGGCGATATCTTCTTGCCTATTGAGTTACTTGCTTTCGACGCCCAATGGATCTCCAATCATGTATTGCTTACGTGGTCTACGGCTTCAGAAAAGAACAATGACTACTTCTCCATCCAACGGGGTATCGATGGTAAGATCTTCGAGACTATCGCCAATGTGCCGGGTCAAGGTGATAGTGAAAAGACGATCCACCATGAATATGTCGATGACCGGCCACTACCTGGTAGTTCCTTTTACCGACTGAAGCAGACGGACTTTGATGGGGCATTTACCTTTTCGCCGATCATTCAAGTGGTCGACGGTGTGGCTAGGACCGCTGAGATGAGTATCTATCCCAACGCCAATGACGGGGTGAACTTTCAGTGGTCATTGTTTGGGCTGATCCCACATTCACAGGTAATGATTCAGCTTTATGACTTACAAGGAAATCTTCTTCAGGTGCAGCCTATTCAGCTAGACGGGAGTGGTAGTTTCGTTGGGGAAGGCTTCGAACGAGTGCACCTCAATCCGGGCATGTACCTGCTCAAAGCGACCAATGATGGCAAGGAAATGGTGAGTCGCCTTATTGTGCGATAAAACCGTGACCAATTGAAGTAAAGCTTTGAATCCGTCCGTGTTCCCGTATTGGGTTTTAAGGAGACCTTGATCCTGGAATCATCCAATTCAAAAAGAGCTTACTCAGAACGTTATTGTCTTTCTCTTCGCTTTATTGCCTTTCTTTTCGCGAATTTATTCTCTTTCATACATCTGCTTTTCCGGTTCATTGCTAGTTGTTAGTAGACGCATGTACGTACCGATATATTCGTAGTTGAAGGAGAACTGGCTCACAACCAACAAGATGATAGACAACAAGCAACCTGATTCGCCATGACCGCTATTGCAGCATTCCTTTCCTACGTGAGTACTTTGAGAGTGTCATTTGTCACCTTTCCCCTTCGGCTACCCCTATTTTTCGTATTTCTTTTAACGGGCTTTTTCGCATCTGCCCAGTGGCTAAGTGGATACGACTACAGAAAAGAAATCACACTTGATGGCGGAGATATTGCTGGCAACTTAACAGGCTTTCCTGTCTTGATCAGCTTTGCCAGTGACGCGGGGCTGGCTGCCAACGTGCAGGACGCCAATGGTTATGATATTGCTTTTGCCGATTCGGATGGCACGACGGTCTTACCCCATAACCTTGAGTCTTACAATAGCGGCACCGGGGCGTTGGAGATCTGGGTGAAAGTGGATCTTACCGCGAGTACGGACAAAGACATTTACCTCTACTACGGCAATTCGAGTATCAGCGCCGATCAATCTTCGACAGATACCTGGGACAGTGACTTCATTGGCATATGGCACTTGGACAGTGACTACGAGGATGCCAGTGCCTACAACCACGACATTACTTACAATGGCACTACCAACGCTACGGGCAGCATCTTTGGAGATGGGGAAGCATTTGACAAAGGTTCTTTACAACACATCGAGGTCGGCGCAGACAGTGATTTTGATCTGGTAACGGATCTGACGATTTCCTTCTGGATGAAGCCCGGAGATATTGATGATTGGGCCCGACTTGTGGTTCGAAATATGGATGACGATAGTGGAGGGCCGCATACCAATTATGGCGTTTTCTTCACAGGTGGTGGTGGCCCCAATCGATCACTCATGTTTCAAATGGAGCATAGTGGTGGAGGGACCTCCTTTCTGAATAGTGTCACCACGGTTCCTGAGAATGATGGCAATTGGTATCATGTGGTAGCAACCTATGACGGTGCCTACGCCAGGATATATATCAACGGTACAGAGGCGAATAACGATGCCGAGACCAGAGCACTTTATACGCCGCCCACTGCTGAGCCCTTTGTATTTGGTAGAAGGCAGCACAGTGGGGTGAGCAGGTGGAACTACTACGATGGTGACATGGATGAAGTACGCTTGTCCAAGGTGGCCAGGTCTGCGCAGTGGATTGCTACCGAGTATGCCAATCAAAATGACCCGGCAGGATTCCTCAAAACGCTGGGCGCTGAAGTTTCTGCTTGTGCAGTAGTGACAGGTGTGCTCAATGCCGACCATACGGAAATAGCCAGTGGAGGTAACACCAATATCTCTGTCTACGGATATGAGTCCGGAGCGACGCTACAGTGGCAGTCATCGACAGACAATACGAACTTTGCAAACATTAGCGGGGGGACGACGTCCATGATCAACACTGGCAATATCTCCCAAACGACCTATTATCGAGTGGTGGTAACGCAGGGTTGCGCCAATACTTCGTCATCGCTTGCAGTCACGGTAGGAGGTAGCAGCTTTGCCAATGGGTATGCTTTCCGCAAAAAAATCACCTTCGCAGGAGCCGATATTTCTGGATCTCATACGAATTTCCCTATGCTCATTCGGACTACCAGCGACGCGCAGCTGCTTGCCGGCGTCACCGATGCCAATGGATACGACATTGTGTTCACCGATGGTGATGGCACCACTTCATTGTTTCACGACCTGGAGCACTACGACAATACCACCGGTGGTCTTGTGGCATGGGTCAACGTAGATCTGACAGACGGTGCGGATAAGGAAATCTATATGTATTATGGCAATTCCTCGGTAACCACAGATCAGTCCTCCGAAGATACTTGGTCCAGTGACTTTGCGGGTGTTTGGCACTTGCACGATGATTTGCTTGATGCGACAGACAATAACAATGATGGGACCAACCAGGGCTCGTCGGACATCGCAGGAATTATTGGCGACGCCCAGGATTTTGAGCATGACGACCCTAATGATGGCATTGATTTACCAAATATGGACGTCACGGGAAATTATGTGACTTTGTCCGCATGGATCAATCTGGAGTCTAATAATGCTGCTGATCCCAGGATTATTTCGAAAGCAGATGGATGCTGTACCAATGACCATATCTGGAAAATGGGGATTGACAAAGACGGGGTAGACTACAAGCTGCGATCCCGAATGAAGGCGAGCAATTCACCCAAGGAAGATATCTCCAATAACGTACTGCCTTTTGGCACTTGGTTATACGTACAGACGGTTTTCGATGGATCTGCTGTAAAGCATTATATTAATGGAGCAGAGACCCTGAGCAATGCTCACGCGGGTACCGTGATCAACAAAGACGGGACAGTACCCGTGTCAATTGGCCAAGATCCTGACGGCAATGACAACAATTTTGACGGTCAGATCGATGAGGTTCGGGTGCTCAATGTAGTGCGCAGTGAGGACTGGCTGCTGACGGAATACAACAATCAAAGAGATGGCTCGACTTCCCTGACTTTTGGTACGGAAGAGGGCGGCTGTTCGGTCAATACTGGCACCTTGGTGGCCCTGGACGATCGCATCGACAGCGGAGAGTCTACTGTCATCACACTTTCGGGCTACGATCCGGGCTCCACTTTTCAGTGGCAGGAATCCAACAATAATGTAGACTTCACCAATATCGCATTGGCCACCTCCGACACTTTAGTTACCGCTTCTTTGACAGCCAGCAAATTCTATCGGGTTATGGTTACCTCTTGTGGCGCGGAGCCTTCGTCCTCGATTTGGATTGATGTGGCGGGCGATTACCTGGCGGGATACAATTACCGAAAGAAGATCATTTTCAAAGGCACGGAGATCGTGGACAGCCATACCGAGTTTCCGTTGCTGGTTCGCCTTGACGCAGATGCCGATTTGGCTGATGGTGTCCAGAATAGCAACGGCTTCGATATTGTATTTACCGAAGCAGATGGTACGTCTGTTTTATCCCATGAGCTGGAATTTTTCGACAGCAGCACCGGACAATTAGCTGCGTGGGTCAAGACCAGTGTTACGGATGATACCAACAAGGAGATTTATATGTACTATGGCAATGCCGCTATCCTCTCTGACCAATCATTAGCCAACACTTGGAATAGCTCCTACGGCGGTGTATGGCATTTGGGTGACGACTATGATGATGGCACTAGCAACAACAACGATGCATACCTCTATACCAGTAGCAATACGTCGGGTATCATTGGGGATGCCGATGACTTTGATGGAGCGGGAGCGGGTGTGTATATTGCGGACAACACCTCCCTCGACCTGACCACCTCATTTACGCTCTCGGTTTGGTTCAATCCTGAAGATATTTCGGGTGATGAATGGGAAAGGATTTTGACCAAATCAGTTCTTCCCGCTGCATCGCCCTGGAATCTTTATTCACTACTTGTCAATGGGACAACCGATCAGCTTCGCTATCAGGTAGTTCAGTCGGGTGTTGGCAGCAACAACAATAGCACTACCGTTCTTTCAGAGTCGGGTGGGTGGTATTATGGAGTCCTGACCTATGATGGGACACAATTAAAACTATACGTGAATGGTTCGGAAGAGCAAAGCGATGCTTACACTGGGAGTATTGACACCAATAACGTCGACCTCACCATAGGTAGGCCTGCCTGGAATGCCAATTATTTTGATGGTCAAATAGATGAAGCGAGGGTCTCCAACACCGCCAAGAGTGGCGGCTGGATCCAGACAGAATATTACAATCAGCGTCTCGGCTCCAGCATGATGCTTCTGGGTGCCGAGGAGTGGACCTGTGACTTGTCTCCTACGGGGTCGGTTTCTTCCGCAAGGTCATCCGTGCAAAGTGGTGAGACTGCTGCCTTGCTGCTCACGAATTATAATCCGGCAGCTGATTTGCAGTGGCAGACCTCAGCAGATGGCGTATCCTTCTCAGATGCTGGTGGAGCGACCAATGCTGCTTACACGTCGGCCGCATTGACCACTGATACCTACTTTCGTGTGGAGCTAAGCAACGGTGCTTGTGATGCCTACTCCGATACACTACTGGTGCCGATCCGGTACGATTTTATCGATGGATACAGCTACCGAATGAAATTGACGATACCTGCGGCCAATGTCAGCGGTACGGATCCCCTGGTGGACTTCCCGCTACTTGTTGATATTACCAATGACAGTATCAAGTCAGAGGCTAACGGCGGGCACGTAGTCAACGACAATGGATATGAATTTAAGTTCACCACCTTGGCAGGGAGTGACCTGAACTACGAACGGGAGACCTACGACGAAGTCAATGGACAGTTAAGGGCTTGGGTAAAAATACCCTCGCTATCTGCCACTGCTAATACTGAAATCTTTCTGTACTATGGCAATTGCACCGCACTGAGTGATCCCAACTCGACGGATACCTGGGCCAACGCGTATCGTGCGGTCTGGCACATGGATGAGGTAAATCCAGTTGACGCAACGGCAAACGGGTTTAACCTCACCAATCAAGGTACTGCGAATAATACGAGCGCTCAGATCGGTAGTGGTAGAGCTTTCACCCGCAGCGAGTCTGACTATTTGGATCTTCCTGGCACGAACAATCTGATCAATGGCGTCTCTCAGGTGACTATGTCTGCCTGGATCAATACATCGGATCGCAACGATGCTCAAGTCATCTTTGGTACCAGTATCAATGGGAGTGCCAATTCCAGGGCCTCAATGGAAATCATCACCGGATCTGAGGCGATCAACGTTGGGGGCCGTGCCGATGATACCAATGCCTTCCGAAGTGTGCAAGAAACCACAGGTTCTATACAAAACAATGATCAATGGTACTACGTGGCTGGTGTGATTGATTATTCCACTGGGTTTATCTATATCTACGTTGACGGTGTACTTACGGAAAGTGGCCTAAGGTCATTCAATGCTACTGCAACATCGGGGACGAACTCGACACACGCTGCCATAGGATCAGAAGACAACGGAGGGAACAATTTCTTTGGGGGATCGATAGATGAAGTGCGTGTATCTAACACAAGTCGATCAGCAAACTGGATCAAGACAGAGTACGACAACCAACTCAATCCAGGCACCTTCCTTACCGTGGCTACTGAAGAAGTGGAATTCCAGTGGACCGGTACCTTTGATACAAACTGGGCCACCAATGGCAACTGGAGTAGTTGTGAGCTACCTACCGAGACTACCCCGGTTAGAATTCCCGATGTTTCCAATGATCCCGTACTGTCCGGTACCGCCACGATGTGCGACCTGACCATAGAATCTGGAGCTGTCTTGGATTTGGGTACCTCCAATACCACGATTTGTGGTAATATTTTGAACGAAGGGGTTCTTAACGGGAACACGAGCACCCTATTGTTCTCAGGATCTGAAAACCAGTCGTATACGGGCAATAGTGCTACCCTCAATAATTTGACCATGAACAAAACGGGTGGTGCTGAGCTCCTCCTGTTTAATGAATTGCGGGTCGATGGCACCTTGACACTATCAGCTGGTAATATCAATTTGGTGGAGGGTGACTTAAGTGTCACAAAAGGTGTGCTCGCTGGGGGAAGTCCTGATACCTACGTGGTGACGGGTGGCTCAGCTTGTCTGCGGCAAAAGGTGGAGAATGCGGAAGTCTTTTTTCCTGTCGGTGCCGTTGCCGGTAGTTTTTCACCAGCAGTATTGAACAACGCCGGAGTGGCAGACACGTTCTGCATCCGCGTGATCGACCACATTTTTGCCGATGGCAGTGAGTCTGGTACCCCACTGAGCGAAGGAGTAGTTGGCAAGACCTGGTTCATCGAGGAGGAGCTTACTGGCGGATCAAACGTTACTTTGACCTTGCGTTGGCGCAATGCGGATCAGCAGTCTTCTTTTACTAGAAACAATGCCCAGATTACCCACTACAACGCCGGATTGAGCAGCTGGGAGATGAAAACCTCAGGTACCGTTGCGGCATTGGGTGCTGGGAGGTTTGGGGTCAGCGCTGTGGGAATCAATGACTTCTCACCATTTGGTGTAGGCTCTTTAGATGGTCCACTCCCAGTCGAGCTTATTTCTTTTTACGCTCAGCATTTAGGAGAGGCAGTGAGACTGCAATGGTCCACTGCCACCGAAATAGACAACGACTATTTCTCTATCGAGCGAGGATTGGATAGTGAGTCGTTCGAGACCCTGGCCAATGTGCCTGGACAAGGGGATAGCGACGTTCAGGTCGACTACGAGTATGTTGACCCCCAACCGCTACCAGGTCATTCTTACTACCGTCTGAAGCAAACGGACTATGACGGGACATTTACCTATTCGAATGTAGTCATTGTCAAAGATGAGGTGGTTCGAACGCCTGATTTGGCGATCTATCCTAATGCTAATGACGGGTTCGATTTTAACTGGACGCTTGAGGGCCTGATACCCAACTCAGAGGTAATGATCACACTCTATGATGTTCAAGGTAATCTGCTTGTCGAGCAGGCACTATGGCTGGACGCTAGCGGAACTTATGTAGGAAAAGGTTTTCAAGACCTGTACTTGGAATCTGGCATGTATTTGTTGAAAGCCACAAACAACGGGAAAGACTTGGTTAGGCGCTTGATCGTGGAGTAAGGTATTCCTTGCAGGATAGCGCCCCGGTCATGTTGAAAAAGAACCCGAGGATATCAATGAATGCTCGAAGGGTAGCCAATCCATAGGCTGGATGCATCATTTTTTTGGTTGATGGCCGCAGAGGAGGTTCCTTAGCACTAACGGCGCTTAACTGATGCGTTATTCATCTTGTCAGTTTTTTCCCCGTTCATTAAGGCCTTTTCCGGGTTCAGTTGAAGATATTATCATCACGCCGCCGGTGTGCCTATTTTTAAAGCAACCTGTATACATCCGCAGCATAGACACCCGAAGTATGACACGCTTGCCAAGACACCACAGAAATCGAGCAGCTGACGTT
>JBCCXG010000105.1:0-12531 GCA_039191945.1 Bacteroidota bacterium | reverse complement strand
TTCGAGTCTGGGGACCCATCGGTCAATCACTTGATCATTGTGGAGAGCAATGGTACAGCTACGCACGAGTTCAGTACCAATACCAATGATGACCTGCACGAGGTGTCCAACTTATCGGGGGTTGATAGAATGTACTATCTCCTGTTTAGCGCGGGCAACAATGGAGAATACATCAATGATGCGACGATGCTTAACATCATGGAAACATTTTTGGGTATCGTCGATGATAACAGCTGGTTGTCTGCCGCCCAAACCTTAGGGACGTTGGCTGGTGGCGAGCAGGTCGGCATCGATTTTGAGATCAATGCCAGCGCGCTGACTCCAGGATCTTATGAGCAAAACATAGTTTTTACAAATAGTGGCACCCCATCGGCGGTCGAGGTGCCCGTGGCCCTACAGGTGACCGGTGAGGTACTGGAGCTTTCTCTGGACCGATCCGCAGTCGCCTTTGGGAATCGGCTTTTGGGAGAGCAGGTTCGCGATTCCGTTTTGTTGACCAATACGGGTGACTCACGCGCTACGATTTTGGAAACTACCTTGAGTCATTCGGATTTTGCCGTGGAGGCTTCATCTTTTGCGCTGGAGCCAGGGCAGAGCCGGTGGATTCCTTTTGTGTACACGGCAGTCACGGAAGGCCCAGTTGTGGCCACCGCGATCATTCGCCATGATGGCGAGGGTGGAGATCTCCGGGTGAGCCTTTCTGCGAGAGGTCGGGCACCAAGGGCGAGACTGGCCCTCAATCGGACCACAATCAACTTCGGTACCCTGGATGTGGGCGGAGTGCGGCGAGACTCCGTGCAGTTAACGAATGTGGGCGACGCGCGAGCTACTATCCATGAGGTGGCTTTAGATCACACCGACTTTGAGACAGAGGCTACCTCGTTTACTTTGGCGATCAACGAGAGCCGATGGGTCACATTTACTTACACTGCGGTCACAAGTGGACCGGTTTCAACGAGGGCCACCATTCGTCATGATGGTGAGGGCGGAGACGGTTTGGTCAATATGTCCGGAACGGGTCGGGCCCCGACTGCCGCCTTGTCCGTGGATCGAAACAGCATCAATTTTGGTGAGGTCTTCCTGGGTGAGCAAAAGGTTGACTCTGTTCAGATCGTAAATACCGGCCGGTTGGCGGCGAGGGTGTCTGAAGTGACTTTAAGTCATTCCGATTTTGCGGTGGAGCGCTTGTCGTTTACGCTAGCTGCGGACGAACGACGTTGGATACCTTTTACCTATACGCCCACGATGCAGGGTCCATTTGCTGTGACCGCGCTGATCCGTCATGATGCTCCCGGAGGTGATATCGGTATTTTGTTGACAGGTGATGGGACGGAGCCTCCCTTGGTACCAACACCGACGATTAATGTGGATCCTGGAGCGATCAATGTTGTCATAGCGCCTGATAAGGTAGTGACCAAATCACTTACCATCGGGAATCGTGCGGGTACGGCGGCCTTGGATTGGTCCCTTACCATTGACGATGGGGTGCCCATACCGAGCAGTCCCTGGTTATCCGTGGCCAATACTAACGGATCGGTGGCTGCTGGGGGAGCTCAAACCATTGACGTCTCAATGAACTCGTCAGGCTTGGCAGTAGGTACCCACACGGCCAATCTTCGAATTTCGAGCAACGACGAGGATCAGCCACTCCTAACTGTCCCGGTCTCGTTCAAAGTAGATACGATCATTGGAGAGCTGATAATGAGCCGGGAGGCGTTATATGTGGGGCAAGCCTTGACCAGCACATCCATAACACAGGTAGTGAATATTACGAATAGCGGCGACTACGCCGTGGAAATACTCAATATTGAGGGAGCCAATGCTAGTTTCACCATCACACCCTCTGCCCGCGTTATCGCTGTGGGAGAGACCGCAGCGTTTGACGTGGTATTCACCCCTCGGTGGGAAGGGGAGGCCACTGCCGAATTAATCTGGAATACTAACATACCGCTGGAGCGTGACCTCAAATTGGTACTGACTGGTGTAGGAGTCGGGGCATACCTCGAACCAACCACCCACTTCCGAGAATTCTCGTCTGATGCGGGTGAAGCTTCACTGGTGATTGAGACCAATTTGGAGCAGTTCACGGCCAGCAGTGAAGCAGATTGGCTGACTTTTGACTACGGGGAAAATGACCTGCTCAATGCCGACAACCTGATCGTGCGCTACGCGTCCAATCCAAGGGCGGAGGTAAGACAAGCTGCCATATTGATTTCCGGAGGCGGACTGACGCGCAGTGTATTTGTTTCTCAAGAAGGCCGCAATGCCTACATTGAATTATCACGAGATTCGGTCAACCTCCTTCCGGGACATGGGTCGTTTGAATTAGAACTTTCCACCTCGCTCGAGGATTGGGAGGTTTTTGACCTACCGGATTGGATCAGGTACCGCGTAGCGGGTAGCACGCTAACCTTCCTTTACGACAGCAATCCATTAGTAGCCCGTACTGCCTCGCTAGAAATTGGCCATGGCGTGACCACTGCGAAAGTCTTTGTCAGGCAAGAGGGGACGGCGCCCTTCTTGATTGTGCCCAACACCACTTTTGCCATTGACCGAATGGGTGGTGATATTGAGGTAGCCGTTCAAACCAACACGGCCTATGTCGCCAGTACTGAGCAGGACTGGGTATCCATCGTGACGACAGATGACGGCCTAAAAGTTGTCGTGGATCGTCTCATTAGCGCTCAGCCACGCCTGGCAACGGTCGTACTCAGTGCCGACCAAGTAAACGATATCAACATCACGGTCGAGCAGCTACGGGAAGGTGTTGTCTTGGATGTAAAGGATGAGCCCGAAATACAGTTCAGCTATTATCCTAATCCGGCTACCCATCAGGTCACTGTCAAATCCAGGCGGCTTCAATCCGTTAGACTATTTACGACGAATGGAACCAAAATCACACCTCAAATGAGGAAGTTAATTGGAAGTATTGTCATGGATGTTCGTGATCTCCAGCAAGGTCTCTATTTCATGGAAGCGGAGTTGAACGACGGTACCGTGCAAATTGAGAAACTGATCATCGAGTAACAAGAAATAGGTGTATGAATGATAGTGAACGAAGGTGCGGGCTTTGAAAAGTTTAGTGCCTTCGCTTCTCTTTTTTCTACACTAGTGGGTCGGGACCTAGCCTGGTACTAAGGTTGTCAGTGGAGGACCTTGGTGGCCTCAAGCGGAGGAGCAGTCCCTTGCCGAATAATTGCCCGATTGCGCTGTTTGACCGCAATAAAAACCACAGCAAACTGTAGGCCGGCTACAGTCGCCATGGCGCCCGAAATGGAACCGTCCAGAACGTAAGCCAGGAAATATCCCAGTATTGAACTGGAAATACCAAAGCTGACAGCCAGCACGAGCATACGCGTTAGATCCTGCGTCATAAGGTATGCCGTCGCTGGCGGCGTGACAATGAGCGCCACTACCAAAATGGCGCCTACAGATTCAAAGGACCCAACTGTGGTCAGGGAGACCAAGGACATGAGCGCGTAGTGCCAGGCAGATGGGGAGATGCCGACAGAACGGGCGAAAGACGGATCGAAAGTCGTGATTTTCAACTCTTTGTAGCCGAGGGTCACGAAGACCAGATTGACCATCAGTATGAAAAGCAGAACGATCAAGGCCTTAGGGCCGAGAATGGCTCCGCTGTCCAGCTCGATCAGGTCCAGTGGTACATAGGCAATTTCGCCATACAAAACGCACGCTTCATCAATGTGGGCATCACCCGCATAGTAGGAGAGGAGAATAACCCCCAATGCAAAGAGCCAGGTGAAGGTCACACCGATAGAAGCATCCGTTTGCAGACGGCCTTTCTGATGGAAAAACTCAATCAAAAACGTGGTGAGCAGGCCTACGGCACCTGCTCCGGCGAGCATCCAGAGGCTGTCAATGTCGCTCCCCAGAAGGAATGCAATGACAATGCCCGGGAGCACTGCGTGTGAGATGGCATCACTGACCATGGCCATTTTCCTAAGGATCAGAAAGCTCCCAAGGATGCTGCAGCTGCTGGCGACTAGCGCTCCGGTGATGATGATGATCAATGCATTCATGGTCAGTCTCTTGATGGTATGACGGACTGGTGGGGATCATGGATGGGATGATCCAGCAATCGCTCTAGCTCCAATTCTAGCTCAGGAGTAATGACGTGCTCGATGGATTCGGCGTCTTCGTGCACGTGATCCGGGGCGATACTCAAGTACTCCGTGAGGTACAACTCCCACAGCCGGTGGAGTCGCTGTACGCGACGCCCTTTGCTCAGGCCATCAGCGGTCAATTGCCAGTCGGATTGCTGACGGCGGAGATAGCCGTGGCTCACGAGGCGCCTGAGACCAATTCGCAGCTCTTCCGGTCGGAAAGATCGTTTTTCTCCAATCTGGTCAAGGGTGAGGGGTTTATCAAAGGTCCCCAGGCGTTCTCCCACCGCGTAAAATGCCTTTAAAAGGTTTTCCTCCAACTGTTTCCGGCGGATTCTTCGTTGGCGAAGCAACCGAACTAATATGCCTTTCTGTGGAGCGAAGAAAAACGAGATCAAGGCCAGGAATGATAATACCATAACCATCCACGGGCCGGTGGGCATGGCCGGGGCAGCGTAGCTAATGAAGGCGCCGGTAATACCCGAAAATGCGCCGAAGATAGCTGCTAGTAACAACATGACCTGTAATCGGTCGGTCCAAAACTTAGCAGTGGCTGCCGGCGTGATCAGCATGGCCGCCATCAGGACGACGCCCACCGCTTGTATGCCGGCGACGACGGCCAGCACGGTCACAGAGGTCAGGATCATTTCGATGCTTTTGACCGGTAAGCCCATCGATGTGGCAAACTGCTGATCAAAAGCGATGATCTGAAACTCCTTGAAGAAGGCCAATACCATTAGTAAAGTGATGACGGCAAGTATTCCAAAAACGATCAGATCTTGACCCACCAGGGCCGCCGCTTTTCCAAATAGAAAAGCATCCAAACCGGTTTGCTGGGCATTGCCGGAGTGTTGGATAAAAGTCAGGAGCAAGATGCCCAACCCGAAAAAGACCGACAACGACAGACCCGTGGCGGTATCCTCCTTGATTTTGGAGTGCCGCACGACGTAATCGAGCGCCGCGATGGATAGCCAACCAGTAAAGAAGGCCCCGGCGACAATAATCAGTGGGTTTTTGTAACCAGTGAGTAAAAAGGATAGGCAGATGCCAGGAAGCACGGCATGCGAGACCACGTCACCGACCAGAGATTTTTTACGAAGAAAGGTGAAACAACCAACGAGGGCGGAGGATATGGACAAGAGCACTGTGCCTACCACTACGTAGGTTATGTTGGGGTAGGAGAAGGTGAAAAACTCTATAAACGTCTCTTTCATTTTTCGCGTGTTGGGAATTCACCTCTTCTCATCAATTCCCCCCACTTCCGTAAGCAGTGTCAACTTACCACCGTAGGTTTCTTCCAGTGTGGGTGATTGAAAGACTTCACTGGTCGGTCCAGCGGCAACCAGTCGCAGGTTGAGCATGATCAGCCAGTCGAAGTATAGTTTCACGGATTGGAGGTCATGGTGCACGACCACCAGGGTCTTGCCTTGTTCGGTGAGGCGTTTCATGATGGCGATGAGGGCCTTCTCAGTGGCGGCGTCAACCCCGGCAAATGGTTCGTCCATCAAATAGACGTCTGCTTGCTGAGTTAGCGCCCGGGCAAGAAATACACGCTGCTGTTGTCCTCCGGAGAGTTGGGAGATCTGTCGACCAGCGTACGCCTCCATATCCACTTGGCGCAAGGCGTTCATGGCGGACTCCTTGTCTGCCTTTCGCGGTCGTCGAAAGAGCCCCAGACCACCATAGCGACCCATAAGCACCACATCGAAGACAGACGCAGGAAAGTCCCAATCCACAGATTCGCGTTGGGGGACATAACTGACGGTCTTCCGCACCTGCTCCAGGGGATGATCAAAAACCTTGACGTATCCAGAGGTGTTGGGCACCAGACCCATGATCGCTTTAATCAAGGTGGATTTCCCTGCGCCATTGGGTCCGATCACCCCTGTGAGCGTACCCTTGGGGATGTCCAGATCGATGCCCCACAAGACCGGTTTTTTCTCGTAACTGACACTGAGGTCGTGAATTTCAATGGCAACTTGTTCTGGGTCCTTGGTCATTCGATATCGTCTTTTTTCAATTGGATCCTTCTCTGTGCTGTTGCTCGCCAGACAACCCCTCGACAATGGTCTTCACATTGGCTGTGACCATCCCGATATAGGTTCCGTGGGGTGTGCCCAAAGCTCCCATCGCATCCGAGTAGAGGTATCCACCAATGGCTACTTCGTGGCCCCTTGCCCTACATCCCTGGACGACCGCGTTGATGGCTTTCTCGGAGACACTTGTCTCCACAAAAATGGCAGGAAGTCGCTTCTCGATTACCAGGTCTGTAATGTTGGCAATGTCCTTGAGGCCAAAGTCTGAGGCCGTTGACAGCCCCTGGAGTCCTTGTACTTCAATGTCGTACGCTTGGCCGAAGTAGGCGAAAGCGTCATGCGCAGTGACAAGCGTTCGCTGCTGTTTGGGTATGGTCGAGATGGATTGCTTCACCTCCTCATGCAAGCTATCAAGTCGGGCCAGATAGACCTCCTTTCGCGCTTGAAAATGGTCGGCGTTATCGGCATCCGCGGCGGATAGTCCTGCCGCAATCGCTTCCACGACCTTCTGCCAAAGATGGACGTCAAACCAAACGTGTGGATCGTAAGAATGGCCAAACTGGGTGGTGGCGATCAGCTCATCCTGCGGGATGGCCTCAGCCGCGGCAATGATCTTCTTCCTGCTGGAAAGCTTACCCAAAATTTCGGCCATCTTTCCTTCTAGATAGAGGCCATTGTAGACAATTAAATCCGCCGCTGTCAGCCGCGAAAGATCTCCTTGAGTGGCTTTGTAAAGGTGGGGGTCGACACCTGGCCCCATGATAGAGGTGGCCTGTATCGCGTCGCCTCCAATATTGACTACCGCATCATACAGCATGCCTGTGGTGGCGACTACGCGCAATTTCCCATCTTCAAGGTCATTGGATTCGGGAGCTTGACATCCCAAGACCAGCATAATTAGCCCGATCAAAGAGAGCATTGAGTAGCTCAAAAGGTGATGAGTCCCGATAAGTCGATGACGATAGAACATCAATGTGCAACGAACGATGGTCATGGACAGGGAATCAATAGGACGACGATAGTAACCATAGGGTAAAGCTAACAAATTGTTAGTTTAGTCTAATAAAAAAGTTTTAGTAGCTTTTGTTTGGCAAGTCCGGCTGTATTTTACTCCCTTTTGGTCTCAGGCTTTGTGGGACTCCCATGTGCTGATCAGTTCTATGGGATCTTTGATTATGACGGATGGTCCATGAGGTAAACCAGCGATAATTCGAAAGTTTTTTTTTCCCTTAACCTTATGATATTATGCACATATTTGCTTGTTTTCAAAAATAAACTTCACAACCGCCTTTCGTTGCTTTCAGAGGTTAGACGAGAGCTTGTTTCGATAACGAGAACCACTTTATGGAATTTAAAACCCTCATAGAAGACGCCTGGGATGACCGATCGCTGATTGGGATGAAAGAGATTGACGTGGCCATCAAGACCATCGTCGATGACTTAGACAATGGCAAACGTCGGATCGCTGAGCCAGATGGCGATGGTTGGGTAGTCAATGAGTGGTTAAAGAAGGCGGTGATCCTGTACTTTCCCCTGATGAAAATGCAGCTGATCGAGGTTGGGCCTTTTCAATTTCATGATAAAATAAAGTTAAAGAGCGGCTATGACCAATTGGGTATCAGAGTGGTGCCTCATGCCATTGCTAGATACGGTGCCTTCATCAGCCGCAACACCGTGTTAATGCCTTCTTATGTCAATATTGGGGCTTACGTCGACGAGGGCACCATGGTAGATACTTGGGCTACAGTTGGCAGTTGCGCACAGATTGGCAAAAATGTCCACTTGAGCGGTGGAGTGGGTATTGGTGGTGTTTTGGAGCCATTGCAGGCTTCCCCTGTGATCATTGAGGACGATGCTTTCATTGGGTCGCGCTGTATCGTCGTAGAAGGCGTTCGCGTGGGACGGGAAGCGGTGCTCGGGGCCAATGTAGTGCTCACTGGCAGCTCAAAGATCATCGATGTGACGGGAGATAGCCCCAAAGAATACAAAGGGTATGTACCTCCAAGGTCGGTAGTCATTCCCGGGACCATACCCAAACAATTCCCGGCAGGTGAATATCAGGTGCCCTGTGCACTTATCATAGGGCAAAGGAAAGAAAGCACGGACAAAAAGACTTCTCTCAATTCAGCTTTGAGGGAAAATGATGTGGCGGTTTGATCGTTGGGTTGATAGCATCAGCCTTCATAACCGTGATCCTATCGCACGCTTTTCGTTTACCACTACTACTGATCACTCTCGGAGCCGCTTTGGTCCTCAAGAGTCAACCCTCGGGTGCAGCCGCTTTACCTGCCTATCCTTTTGACCTGGGTGAGCTTCTGGAGTACAAACTTCATTATGGCTGGTTCAAGATAGGGGAGGCTTCCTTGGAGTTATCTGACTCCGTGAAGCGCTACGAGGGAAAAAATTGCTATGAATTAAAAGTCAGTGGTGGAACTGCGGGCTTATTAAATATCTTTGCATCTGTCGACGATGAGTGGGGGGCAGTAATCAACCAGGAAGACCTGACTCCGGTCTTCACTTACAGAAATATTCAAGAAGGCAAATATCAGTTGGAGGAAAGAGTGTATATATCCGCGGACTCCGGCAACGTACGTGTCGAGAGTTACAGGGCCCACAAAGACAAAAGGTCTACGGACTATTTTGAATTCGATCCCGGGCAAGAGATGTACGACATGCTGAGCAGCATTTTGGTCATGCGAAATGTGGACTACGCACGCTATGAGGCTGGAGACACCTTGAACCTAGATGCTTTTTTTCAAGACACTTTCTATCACTTTGATGTTTTGTATGAAGGCCTGGACAAAGTCAAGACGGCGGTGGGTAAATTGAAGGCGTATAAATTGGTCCCTTTGATGCCGGAAAACAGTGTCTTCAACGGCAAGCAATCCGTCAAGGTTTGGCTATCCGCAGACAGTAATCGGTTGCCCCTGAAAGCAACCGCCAATATGTTCATTGGCAATGCATCGTGTGAAATCACCTCCTATAAGAACATCAAGTACGGGCCAGACTATCGATCGAAATAATACGACCAAAAGATGAATAAAAGGACAAATAGACTGGGCTTTGGGGTGCTGTTGCTATGGATCAGCGCTTGCAGTGTTTCCTCGACAAGTGAAGGCGATACACTCTTTAAGGCGGGTCGGTACGAAGCTGCAGTCGCAGCTTACGATGACTATTTGACGGAGAACCAAACCGATGTCACCACCTTGTACAACCGAGGTCGCGCCTATGAGGAAATGGGCAAGTATGATCAGGCCATGGACGATTTCAATGCCGTCATACAGATCGATGCGCGAAACATCAATGCTTTCCTGAGCATGGCGCAAGTACATTACAAATTGGGAGAATACTCCCAGGCGTTGGTGGATGCTGGTAGAGCACTGGATCTAAATGAGAACTCGCCACGAGGGCACTTCCTGGAGGGAAGGTCCCGCCATCAGCTCGGTTATTTTGACGGGGCCCTGGAATCCTACAGCCTGGCGGTGAAGCTCAATCCCGACTTAGGAGACGCGTATCTGTACCGAGGAGCGCTCAAGATCCAATTGAATCGTCCCAAGTCCGCCTGCGAGGACTTGATCAAAGCTCGCAATTTGGAGGTCGAAGGGGCTGATGAAGCCATGAATAAATATTGCAAGTGACATGCCGAAGCATTACCTGTCTCAATTTGACTCGCTAGATACACCTTTCTACTTCTACGATATTGGGATACTACGAAGAACTTTGAAGCGTGTCAAAGAAGAGATTGAAGGCTACCCCTATCATGTGCACTATGCACTAAAGGCCAACGTCAACAATCGCCTGCTCAAAGAGATTTGCGAGCAGGGGCTGGGTGCGGATTGTGTATCTGGCAATGAAGTGCGCAAAGCACTCGAGGTAGGCTTCCCGAAAAGCGATATTGTCTTCGCAGGTGTAGGCAAAACCGACAAAGAGATTGCCTTGGGGCTTGAGGCGGAGATATTTGCTTTCAACGTGGAGTCCATCCAGGAGCTTGAGGTACTCAATGCCATGGCAGGCGAGCAGCAAAAGAAGGCGAGATTTGCCCTGAGGCTCAATCCCAACGTCGATGCTGGCACCCACGAATACATCACGACAGGAAAACGGAACAATAAGTTTGGAGTCACTTTCGAGGAGTTGTCCCAGGCGATGCCTTTCATCAAACAGCTGGAGCACCTTGAGTTCATCGGTATTCATTTTCACATTGGATCTCAGATTTCGGATTTGGGGCGATTTTCTGCACTTATTTCCAAGGTGAATGACATACAAGACTACCTCGAAGAGCAGGGATTGAATTTGCCCCACCTCAACGTGGGTGGAGGATTGGGGATTGATTACACGGACCCTGATGGGACGCCGATTCCGGACTTTAGCAGCTATTTTGGTCGATTCAAACGCGAGCTGCAGCTCAGAGCTGGCCAGACTTTGCATTTCGAATTGGGCCGTTCGCTCGTAGGCCAGTGTGGGTCCTTGGTGACACGAGTACTTTACAATAAACCGGGTGAGGGGACGACCTTTCTTGTAGTAGATGCCGGTATGACCGAGCTATTGCGTCCGGCCCTGTACCAGGCCTCACATACCATTCAAAACTTGTCGTCTGAGAGGCAGGGTGCCGCCTACGATGTAGTGGGGCCCATTTGCGAGACTTCAGACGCCTTCGCCAGGGGGATTGAGCTGCCTGAAAGCAAGCGTGGCGATCTGCTGGCCATTCGCTCTACGGGAGCCTATGCCGAGGTGATGAGCAGTAGATACAACTTGAGAGAAGTGGCTCCTTCGGTATATAGTGACGACTTTGTTGAAGTTTGACGTAGGGATCAAAAGGCAGTGTAGGATACCTTTTCTTTAAGCAGCTCCTGCTTACCAGGTGCCGTTTGAAACAGGGTGGCGACGGTCTCGTTACCTTCTCTGCTCGGGACGTATACTTCAAAGTGGAGATGAGCACCACTCGCAAAGCCTGTGGCTCCGCTGTACCCAATCAGATCCCCTCGAGAGACCTGTTGGCCTACTTCTACCGCACTACCATTTTCTTGCAAATGGACGTAATCTGCCAAACTCCCATCCTCATGTAGGATAGTGATGAGATTAGCCAATTCCATGCAGCTTTGATCAGGACAGCCTTGATTCGACGCTTCTTTGACCCGTACCACGAGACCGGGCCTCGCACATAGCACTTTGGTGCCTACGGGCATGGTAAAGTCTATTGCCTTTTTCCCTTGATGTGAGAAGCTGCCTCCGTAGCCCTGGCTCATTAGGAATTTTCGACCCTTTTCGAAGGGTAGCGCGTAAATGTATCCGTCTTCGTGTTTTGCTCGGTAGTCACCCTTGTAATAAGTGAACTGCGAGCCGTAACTCCACCCTTTCGACGGATCTTTCTTGGTCAGAACGGCGATTACTCGAGGTTCCGTCGTTGGTTCCAGAACAATTTTGGCCGGGAAGGTAAGGTCTGATTCCAAGTTGGTTTGCGTGACCGAAAGCTCTATGGTGTAGGGCAGAATGTCTTCATTGGTCGCATAGATGGTCAGACCGTCTCTTGTCTTTTGGTCGGTGATTTGAATGGGACCGTTAGACTGTCCATAGCCACAGATAACGGTCAACAAAAATACCAATTTTGTGGTTGTATATTTCATGTTTTCAAAAACGTACCGTTTCATCCAAGGGTTGGTGTACGAAACAAGGAATTTTGCTAATATCGTGGAGCTAATTACGTTACTCTATTGGGCACGCGCCCATAGTAAGGTCAATCATCTCAAACACCATTGATGCAACTTTTCCGCCAGATTCCAGTTTTCGCATGCCTAGTCTTGGTTGCCAACATGGCAATGGGCCAATCCCTGGACCAAGTCAAGCCTTTACGAGTTAAAATCAGTAACATTACTACGCTGCAGGGGCAGGTGATGCTCGCGGTTTATGACAAGCAGGAGGATTTTCTCACCGAGAAAGTGGTCACGTCAGCAATGGCCCCGGTCAAGGCGAATGAGGTCTTCATGCAACTAGATAGTCTTGCACTGCAACGCCCCTACGTCATCAGCATCTACCACGATGTAAACGGGAATGGCAAACTGGATACCAACTTCATGAGTATACCGACGGAGCCCTACGGCTTCTCGAACAATAACCTCGGCCTGATGGCTATTCCCAACTACCAGAAGTCGTCCTTTCTGTTCGACGAACAGTTAGATTCCCTAGAAATAATTTTGAGATAAGATCTAAAACGATCTTAAAATGGCTTGTAAATACTCAGGCTGTAAAAATTCTGAGCGATCGACTGGAATATGTTCTGCTCTTCAGTGACGAAGAACGTCATTAACAGAATATAGACGGTGATCAACAAGACCATTTTCCGAGCGGTGTTCTTTATCATTTTGCTCAATCGTTTG
>JBCCXG010000104.1:0-12700 GCA_039191945.1 Bacteroidota bacterium | reverse complement strand
GAATACTTTCCCGACCCTGAGGCACAGCAGTATTTGTCGTCAATGATGCAGTTGACCCGGATCATCCAGTGGTTGCAGGATGCCTCTTCTTTCGTGGCATCGAACAAAGCCAACTATTTACTTGGCGCCATGGCAGCAGCCATGGAAGAAATGGAGGAGGAGATGGGGCCAGATGCAAGCCAATGGGCCTATGGTGACGTAAGCAGGAAGTTCGTTGAAATCAAACATCCGCTCTCCAATGCGGTCAATGCAAACATGCGCGAAACACTCGATACGGAGCCCATAGCCAGGGGGGGCAATCAATATACGCCCGGGGCTACGGGTAGCGCCTGGAGACAAAGCCATGGTGCGACCTTTAAGATCATTGTGGATGTCGACGACTGGGAACGCTCGGTGGGCATGAACAGTCCGGGACAGGTCGGAGATCCAGCGAGCCCCTACTATAAGCAGCTTTACAAACAATGGGCTTCGGATGAGTACTTTCCCGTGCTTTTCGAGCGAAGCAGCATTGAAGCGGCGTCGGCAGAAAAGACAACCTTGAGCCCCAGGTAGTAATCTAATGCATTACCTAGTGTATGATGAGGTAATCCGGAACAGCATGCGGCGGGCAATTATGATGCGCCACCGGGTTGAAAATGTAGCCTCTGTGGGCTTGGCCGACCGCTTCAGATAAAATCTAGCACTTTCAAGCAGGTCCCACTAAATGGTCATTCAAAGAATTTCCACATACAACTGATTTTTGTCATATTCAATCATTGGCAACGTTTGCACCACTGCTTACGAAGCTATATTGAGTAGACAATTAAGTAACGGATAGGAGGGTATCGATGATGATTAACCAGCGATCTATTTATCTCATAAGTACTTTTTCTTTGGTGCTAGTCTTCAAAACTTTCGGGCAGGTAGAGAATCAGCAAGATAAGCTCAAGGCACTGTTTCTTTACAAATTTACGGAGTACGTCACGTGGCCAGAAGAGTCTGAGGCCGCACGGATTGGGGTTTTAAGAGCACCGGAGGTGCTTTCCCAGCTTGAGGATTTTCGAGAATCTAGACCTCATTTACAAGTCGTCGATGTGAAGAGTCCGGCGGATGCAGAGGGCCTTCATGTACTACTTCTTTCGAAAGCTTCCGTCGATCAACACAAAGACTATATCAAGGCCTTGAATGGCAGTACCACGATGGTGGTCTGCGAAGACAAAGGTGATACGCGATGGGGTGTGGACATTGCATTCTTTGAAAACAATGCAAGGATGAGCTATATCGTCTACGAGAGCAGTTTGCAGCGTCGCAATCTTGTCCCTTCAGGCAAGCTGTTGGGCTTGGGCGCGCGATAGATTCCGCTCTGCCCTCAAGAGAACTAAATTTTTCATTGACGGATCTGTGGCGTTCCTACGCATGATGCTATCTTTCCTGGGAAATAGTAATCATTCAAAACCCCAGTTCCATGAAGAATCTAATAGCCCTGCTAGCCCTGGTACTCTGCGCGTTTACTTTCGCTCCTCCAAAAATAAAAGTAGTCGAGGTGAGCGTGAACCCCTCAGAGATGGGCATCGGTGACAAAGCCCTTTTTTCCGTCAAGTTAAAGGCGCCTGATGACGCTGTACAAAGTGTCACGGTCATCACGTCAGAAGCTCCCGACTACCGATTTTATCTAAATGACAACGGAGAAAATGGAGATGCGAAGGCAGGTGACGGCACGTGGTCTTTCGAAGTGACCGTACCCGGCGAAGCTCAACCCGGCCCCTACGTATTAGAGGTGAAAGTACTTGACAAGGAAGGCAATCAAGTGGTGGCCGATGGCCATGAAAATCAGATATATGGAAAGGCAGGCAAAGTAACCGTCAGGATCAAATAGGTGCGTTGACCATAAAATACTGAGTGGAAGGCTGATTGGAAATAATTGGCCTTTTTTGTTCGTAAGGGCCTTTACTGAAGAAATTCGCTGATCTTTCGCGAAAGGCTATCGAATGCATCAGAAGCATCAGAGATGGCAAGCTCAGATTCTCTTTTGACGTCTTGCCACGAGATATCCGATGCCTGTGCGACGTCCTCCAGTTGTTGTATGATCTGTTGTCGCTCTTTCTGAAGTCGGCGAATGGCGGATCCTAACTGTTGGCCCACATCGGCGGAAGCGCCCTCGGACTTTTTCTTCAGCCCTGCAATCTGCCGATCGGCCTTCTTGATCGCTTGCTCCAACTGTTGCTTCAGCTCCTTTTTGCCTTCTACTAGCTCATTAGCCAATTGCTGAGGTGACTTACCATTTTCATCAGCGGAAGTACATCCGGTACATATCATGATCGTCAAGAGAGGTACCCAGAAGACAGTTTTGATCCTTGCTTTCATCGTTATTTCTTGTTGATGCTAGGTTAACGCTGTTTTGCCGGATTGACTATGAATTCCAACCAAAATCTTTTGAACTATAAGTAGGTCAGGCAAAAATCTACTTTATACGGGCTGCCTATTTTTCCTTTTGGATCGCCTGTAAATAAAAAGGGCCCCCGCAGAGGCCCTTTCTCGATGTGCTGGTGACGTGCGGTTAGTCCTTTAGGATCTTCACCTGGTCTACCTGGTTTCCATGCTGTACTTGTAGGAAATACATGCCATCCATCAGGTCGCGCATATCAATCTTGAACTGACCCTGCGTCAAATCTGTGTTAATCAATGTTTGTCCCTGAATATTGCTAACCTCAATGTGTGCTCCCTCAGCATTGGGGATACGTAGATTGAGCCAGTCGATGACGGGATTCGGGTAAGCCGTCACGGGAGCCTTGGTGTCCAGCAAGTTGGTGATTGCGATCCCCTGAGTGGCCGCATTGCTCGTGTTGATAATCAATGCCACCCAATCCTGATTCGTGGAGGAGGGGGGACTGCCGATCGAGGGGCTTCCACTTGCCGTGAGGGAAGAGATCGTACCCTCTTGCAATGCACCGCCATTCCTGGGGTCAAACCATCGAACACTGTATTGACCGGACTGACCTGAAAGGTTCAAGGTGGTGCTCCCGCCATTCGGTAGATAGACTACATAGACCTGTCCTGGGTTTGCCAGCACGTAGTCACTGTTGGAAGCGGTAAGGCCATTGGAGCTCACCAGGGATGTGGCGTAAGGCTGCAGGTAGCTGTTGAAAAACTGGATCGCCTTTGCGCCGTCTTGCCACTTGGATGCTCGTGTCCGATGGTCCTGACAGTCGAGGTCGTCACACCCCGTCTGGTATCCGTAGTAGTACTCGACGCCGGCACCACCAGCCATCAGCGTACCCCAAAGCACCTTCTTTCGCACGTCTGTACGATTGTCCGAGACATTGCGCGGCTCAGGTAGTTGGTTGGTGGGGTAGCTAGCATCTACGGACACCCCACTATTGGCGCCTCCCTGCTCATCGTTCGCGACTACCCATTTCTTACCGGCCTCGGCGGACTCTCGCACCCATTTTTGTACGGCGTTGTGCACACTGTTCACACCTGTCTGGATGGAGGGCCCTGTCAATTGGGAGTTGTTACCCAATAAATCATCGTACACCTGGTCTTGCTGTCCGGGATAGGTGTGGATCACGATGTGATGATGGTACGGATCGACATCGTGAATGTACTGCGCGTACGATTTCACGATATTGTTGTTGGGGTCATTGAGCTCCTGCCAGATATCATTTTCCTCTCCCAGGTTCCAGTTGAGCGCCAAATGATGGCCAAATCGGGCGATGAGTTCTCTGTAATAGAGTTTCCGCTCGCGACCTAGTTGCCCGCCATCCATCTTTTGGTCGTTTTCAGTCTCTTGGGTTTTGAAGTGCAAATACATACCTTTTTTGTCGGCATACTCCATGATCCTTTCCCACTGGGCAAGTTTTGAGACGTCAAAGCGGTCATGATGCACATCATTCCAATTGGTGGCATTCGCTACTTTGGCCAGATGAGGGTAGACGTTGTCGTCATCGCCATCGAGACTAAAGGTCAAGAAAGAGAAGGCGTTCATCGTTTGCTGAGAAAGGTACCGGACAGCACCCAACAGTTCGCGACCCTTGGCCCGGGCACCATCTGACAGCTCTGCACCCCAGGTGTAGTCACCAGCGTCAGCTAGGTTAAAATCACTGGAGTGAGGATTCCAACTTTTGCGGCGTCCACTCTTGTTCGGTGTGCTGTCAAAGTCTTCGTAGGCGAACGTATTTTCTGGTGCATCCGGTCCTACCTTGAAGAAGTAATCACCCGACTCAGCAAACTGAAGGTAATGCTCGCCGACATATTCCAGCCTTCCTGTGTTTCGAAAATCGCGCCCTGTTTTGTCAGATGCGGCAATGTCGAAAGTTCCCGTCTCTCCGTCAAAACCCGTTGGTGATCCTGCGGAAGGGTTTGTACTGATCGCAATGTCGGATCCGGCACGGAAGGAAGCGGTATAGGTCCAGGTTCCTGTTTCGTCGGGAGAGAAATTGGCCTGCCAAACATTTCCACTGGCTGCCGAGGTGTTGGCGGCTTGTCCATCAGCCGCATAGTATCCGGGTACCACGTAGGTTTTGCTACCATTGGTGAAGGTGACGTTGAGTCTGTACTGCGTAAACGGATTGGTGCCCGCAGTCTCACTGGTAGACGGTCCTTCAAAGGATAGGGTGACCTTGTGCCATTTTTTTAGCTCTCCGGTGATCTTAGCAGGAGGGCCAGGGGTAGGAGGGTCCGGGTCACCATCGTCATCGCAATCGGTGGTTTCATTGAGTGCCTTATTGGTAGCGGTATTTTGCGCTACGTCGCTATGGAATAGTACGATTCGATCGATTTGGTGATTCTCCGATCTTCCGGCGAGCTGGAGAGTATAAGTTCCTGGCTGGTCAAATCGGACAAACAGTGGCGATTTTTGGTGATTGACATCTGCAGTGGCTGCCCATCTAAACTCACCTTTTCCGTTTCCAAATACTTTGATGAAGCCATTGTAGGGTACACCGTTCTGATTCATGTGCGTTGCATCTGGGAAGTTGACCCAGCTGTCATTACTCAGGTCGCTGGCCACCCCATCGGGCTGTCTCATGAGCCACATAAAACGATAGGTGCCCGTTTTAGTGATTTTCAGCTCTACCGAGACTTCGCCACCGTTGGGACTACCGTAGTTGTTACCACCGCCCCAGCTTAGGTATTTGCCGCCGGTGGCTTTTGAATCGTTGACGAGTGTCCACGGACTCGGAGGGCTGATGTTTTCTGCCTCTATGACGACGATGCCATCTTGTTCTGCATAGTCAGGGCAATCCTCGCCTCCTCCACCGGGATCTGGATTACCATTGTCTTCGTTGATGACGACAAATGAGACGGATCTGCTCGTGCCCTGCTGACCGCCTCTGTTCATGCCCGTGTAGGGCGTCGCGACGATTGTGTTCGAGCCCAGGGTCGGTGTCCAGCTGGCATAGTTGCCGTCGGTATCACCCTCCATGGCGTATGGTGCAATGTTTTCTGTGCTGTAGTTGGTGTTGCCATTGTAGGCAAACCCGACACTCCCTACCGTGGGTGGATTAGTATTGGCGCGCACATTGAGGGAGGAGGGTAGTTCGAATAGGTTTAAGGTCGCCCCACTTTCCAACGTGATGATATCTTGATTGGTCGACGCATTGACCAGCGTGAAGCTCACCACGGATATGCCCAAAGGGGGCGCTTCCACCTGTACCGGGCACTCTTCTGAAATTTCCCCATTGCTGACACTGGTTGCAGTGATGGTGATCTGCCCGGGATCAGCAGCAACGAAGAGCCCACTATTCGCATCGATTGTCGCGTCACCGGATGCAGCGAAAACCACCGAAGGGTCAGTGGCATCGTCGGGGAAAATGGAGACTTCGAAGTCGATCTGGTCACCCACTTGGAGTGCTTCCGTGGGGCAGTTGATAAAAGCGATATCGGTCACAGGAATCTCCATTGGCAAATCGTCCTGCTCAAATTGGAAATGGTCCACGCTCACCAGGCAAGACGCGGATTGACCACCACTGTACACAACATAGAGCGCTTGGACCCCTAGTGCTGTCGTCCCATTGGTATAGTCCTGAGGATTGATGACCTCTATGGGGAAGTCTGCGGGTTCAGCGGATGTAGTGATGGTACTAGAGGCTATCAGTGGTCCGGAGGCGCTTCCCAGACGAAACTCCAAGGTGCCACCGGTAGTACTCGAGGCCCTGATGGTACCCCTTGCAGGACCGCGATCGAAGTCTACGTTTTGAAACTGAATGAAATTGCCGGCTTGGATGAAGAGCACCCGATTTCCTCCGTCTTCCAGGACGATGCCCTCCTGGCCGTCGTAGTCTTCGGCCTGCACTATGCTGTAAGGGTCAATCGATGTCGCCGGATCATTGGGCTGCACGGTGATGAGGCACTGGTCGGAGATATTGCCATTAGATTGGCTAGTGGCCAAGATGGTGTAGCTGCCAACTTGCGCCGCGGTGAAAACACCCGTGTTATTGTCAAGTCCGGGGCCGCTGCTGGTCGAGAAGCTGACCATTTTGTTCGTCGCATTCGCAGGGGCGACGGCCACATTGAGGTCTACGACGTCATTCAACAGCATCGGGCTCGAGGGACAGTTCACTATACTGATGTCTGTGACGGGTATCTCAGCCTGCTCATCAGTGAATACTATCGTGATTGACAGTGGTGTACCTTGGGTTCCACTGGCTGCTTTGTTTTCAAAGGGAATGGCCTCAATGATATACGTACCTGCGCTGGGTTCCCATGCGTAGTAGTCTCCGTTGCGATCCCCTCTTAGGGCATAAGGCGCCACGTTCTCAACCCGGAAAGTCCGCCCATTGAGCAGAAATCGCACACTTCCAAGGGAGCCTGAGACGTTGGCTCGGACGTTGAGATTTCCGGTGGGTAGATCTTGAAGATTGAGCGTTGCGCCGTCGGCAAGCTGCTGTATGTCAGAATCGGTATCGGCGTTGACTAGCGTGAAGCTGGTAACCGCCTGGCTGTGAGTAGCTTGTGCTATGAAAAAACATAAAGCACAAAAAGTAATTGCCCTCAAGAGGGCTGCTGGTTCAGTAAAGAGTTTCATTCGTGTTTGTATAAATATTTGACGAAAATATAGTACTAAAAGGTTATAATACCGCTATATATGATAAAAATCAGTGTATTTCCGATGCGTGGGAGAGGTTTAGCGGTTTGTATGCAGATTGGTGGATAAAGGCCATTCCGCTACCATTGGGGATATTTATTTTAAACAATGTTATGTTTATAGCTTCACGGACTCGCACTGTCCGCAAAGTTTGACTGTCTTTCACGGGTAGGTCTATGTACTTCCTTCAATGCGGGTTAGATTTGAGTACCCATTGATTTGATGTCATGAAGAAAAACCTCTCCATCGCCGTAGCTGTCGACTTCACTGCAGCATCGATGCATGCCCTTGACTGGGCACTAGCCATGTTTGGTAAAGGGGCCCCTCCCGAAGTCCAATTTTTGATTGTACATGCCTTCAAGCCGACAGTACCGTATACCAATACGCCTACTTTACCCGTGATGAAAAATGACGAATTGGAGGTTCGACTGAAGGAAAAGTTGGATGCAGTTTTGAAGAACACGCCCGCGGGAATGAACGTTGAAGGTGTGTTCGAACGTGGGACCATTAGTGAGGTCATGGTGTCTTTGACCGCAAATCGTTCAATCGACCTGGCGGTGATGGGGACGCAGGAGAAGGGTGTCTGGGAGCGATTGACGGTAGGATCCAATACACTAGAGGCAGCTGAGAAGTTGTCATGTCCTGTGGTGGCGATCCCTATAGAGTACCAGATACGGCCTATGGAGGCACTCGTATTGACGACGGACCTGCAGTTGCCCACGGTAGCTCCGGGGCAAAGAGGCTGGGTTGAATACTTTGTCGGATCGGGGAATGTAGAATTGACGGCGCTCCACGTCATCTCAGATGAGGAGCAAATGGAAGCAACCACTCAGCAACACAAGCAAGTGTTTGAAAAGGAATTGAGTGGATTGAGCTATACGCTGGAACTCTTATCGGATGACAATGTCTATCGGGGGATCGCTCGATATGTGGAGGGAAGGGACCCCAACCTGTTGATGGTCATTCCCCGAGATAGAAACTTCTTTCAGGAACTCTTCCAGCCAAGTCTGACAGATCGCATCGTTGCACATGGAAAAGTTCCTGTTATGATCTTTTGATCGGTACTGAATCAAAAATTATCCACTTCCTGATAGGCTTTGATCAACGCCTCTTCGCCGGCTTTGCCAGTTTGGGCGTTGCCGTGCTCCATACCTACGACTAACTCTGTGCTACGTCCGTGAATATGCTTGAATAGGTTTTTGTAGTTGATTTCGCCGGTTGTAGGTTCCTTCCGTCCTGGATTATCCCCCACTTGGAAATAGGCAATTTCATCCCATGTCAGATCAATGTTTCGAATGAGATGTCCTTCATTCTTTTGCATATGGTATACATCATACAAGATCTTACAAGCTGGGCTACCCACGGCTTTACAGATCATATAGGTTTGGTCTGATGTGCGGAGATAGAGATCAGGTGAATCAGAAAGTGGTTCCAGCACCATTGCCAATCCGTGAGGTTCGAGTATCTCCGCACCTCTCTTCAGCGCTTCGATCACATTCGCGTGTTGGATACCAATGGGTAAACGACGTTCGAAACCTCCCGGTACTACGGTCATCCAGGTAGCGTTCACTCTCTTGGCCACCTCCACGGCCTTTCTACATCCGTCGAGAAAAATGTCGATGTATTCTTGCTTTCCGGCAGCCAGTGTATTGGCCATATTGCCCCCTTTGTCAATGACAAAGACACCCATGCTCATGTTGTGCTTGGCAAGCGTCTCGCCAATCTTATTTTGCATGGAGACATCCCGCTTCATCATTCCATTGTCCTCGAATGCGGTAAAACCTCGCTCTGCCATGAAGTTGAGTTGATCGATAAGATCATCTCCGGCGGAGCTTTTGAACATGCCAAAATGAGGAGCATACTTCAATTTGAACGTTTGGGCTTGAAGGTCGCTGGATGTCGAGGCGAATGCAGGCACGGTAGAGGCCATTGCCCCGCCAGCAAGTGCACTGCTTTTCAGGAAGTTTCGTCTTTTCATAGTGAGGAAAAGATAATAAGGTCCCGGCAAATTGGCTATCCTGAAGCGTCGGCCTTTTTCAGATTTTCTTTTGGCGGTTGAGCGTCTTATGGGGCATTTACTTATCTTCCATCAACTCCTAAAACCTCTTGGCTAGTGTCTCAAGCACTTCGTTGTGTTTTACTTTTTTCTCTGATCGCGTTTCTTTCCTGTCGTAGTGGGGAAGACAGACCTCGATTGATTCTTCGTATGGGCCATGCGGTAAACACCGAGCACGTATGGCACAAAGCGGGTGTTTTTTTCGCACAAAAGGTGGATTCCTTGTCGCGAGGAGACATTCAGGTACGGATTTATCCGGTCGAACAACTAGGTAGAGAGCTCGAGACGATTCGAATGATCAAAGCCGGTGTCGCAGACATGGTGATCAGCGGTGAGTCCATGCAAAACTGGACCGATTTGGCGTCACTTTGCGGCACTCCCTACCTCATTCGTGACTTAGATCACTTGAACTCCGTGGTCGAGGGGCCTATTGGTAAGGAGATCGCTGAGGGCATCAGAGAAGAATCTGGCCTGAGGCCGATCGGATACTTCGCAAGGGGTCCTCGATACCTTACTTCTAATCGTCCCATAACTCACCCCGACCAGCTGAATGGGATCATCTTACGTGTTCCTCCGGTTCCGATATCCGTGGCCACGTGGCAGGCATTGGGGGCCAAACCGACGCCAATGGCTTTTTCGGAGGTATTTACTGCACTGCAATCGGGTACGGTTGAGGCGCAGGAGAATCCGTTCGGATTTATTCACAGTGCGGGATTTCACGAGGTGCAGCGTTACATCAACTTGACCGGTCATGTCATCGGATGGGTGTATTTGGTGATGGGCGAAGGGCAGTTTCAAGCCCTGTCGCAGCAGGACCGGGCCCTTATCCTCCAGGCGGGAGAGATGATGAACGACTACCACTGGGGTCTGTTGGAGCGGCAGCAGGAGGAACTCCGGGAGATATTGCAGAAAAATGGCATGGAGTTCATCGAGGTAGACAAAGCTGCATTCGAAACTGTCGCGGGCCAAGCGGTGGCCAAGGCAGTGCCTGAGGGTATCCGTCCCGTCTACGACCGAATCAAAGCACTGGGAAGATGAGAGGCTATCGGGTTATCAGACAATTCGTTGAGCTAGCCGCTGTCACCAGCCTGGTGGGCATGGTCATTGTGGTGTCCATTCAGGTTTTGGCCCGTTTTGCTTTGCCATCGGCGCCCGCTTGGACGGAGGAACTGAGCAGAGTATTTTTTGTGTATTCGGTGGCGTTCGGGATCGGTGCGGCTGTAGATCGGGACGAATTGGTGAGGCTCTCCCTGCTGGAAAATTATTTGTCGCAATCTCTGGTAGGCCATCTTAAACTTATCATGCGGTTGGTGGTGATCGCTGTATCGTTGGTTATCGCCCGATACGCCTTGCCATTTGTCCAGATTGGTCACGTGGAATTGTCCCCGGTTTTGGGTATTCGCATGAGTTGGGCCTTTGCGAGCAGTGTGGTGGTGATGCTTATTGCTGGGTACTTCACGCTCGTCCGGGTGATGGCTGATCCCGGAGAGGAGGGACGAAAACCATGATTGGCCTACTTTTTCTGGTCTTCTTTGTCCTTCTGTTGATGGGCTTTCCCATTGCTTATGCCCTCGCTATCTCATGTATCAGCTACCTATTGATGGCGGATGTCTCCCTGGTCGTGGTGCCATTGAAAATGTACGGAGGTATGGACGCATTCGTCCTGCTGAGTATCCCTGGCTTCATTTTGGCGGGAAATATTATGAGTGCATCCGGAATGACGGATCGTATCGTCGACTTTAGCAACAAGATCGTCGGTCATATCAGAGGAGGGCTGAGCCTGGCCAATATTGGCGCTTCAATGATTTTTGCTGGGATTTCGGGGACAGCCGTGGCTGATTCTGCTAGTCTTGGTTCTATCCTGATACCGGCCATGAAGAAGGAAGGATATGATGCTGATTTTGCTTGCGCCGTCACTTCGTCGAGTTCTACGATTGGGCCGATCATCCCACCGAGCATGCCAATGATCATCGTAGGATCACTCACGGGGCTGTCGATCGGTAAGTTGTTTCTAGCCGGTGCATTGCCCGGTCTATTACTCGCCATCGGATATATGCTCGTCTCCTATATGATCTCCTTAAAAAAGCAGCATCCTATCAGTTCGCGGGCATCATTGAGGGCGATGGGCAAAAGCTTCGTCGGGGCCTTTTGGTCACTTGTCATGACTTTGCTTATCCTTTTCGGCATCATTGGGGGCGTATTTACACCCACTGAGGCGTCGGTTGTTGCGGTGTTATACGCGGTATTGATTGGTAGTTTGGTCTACCGCTCCCTACGTTGGCGACAGTTGCTGGACGTCTTGAAAAACACGGTCAGTACCACATCCTCGCTTATGCTACTGGTGGGCTTTGCCAATTTGTTTGGTTGGATACTGATCATTGAGGAGGTGCCTCAGGCTTTGGCCGGAGGGTTGATGGAAGTGACCTCGAACAAGTGGTTGCTATTGATCTTGATCAACCTGGTGCTGTTAATTGTGGGTACCTTCATGGAGACCCTGGCAGCGCTGCTCATCCTCTTTCCGATTCTACTACAGGTCGCCACCTCGGTAGGTGTTGATCCTATTCAGTTCGCAGTGCTAGCTGTTCTGAATCTTATTATCGGGTTGAATACCCCACCCGTAGGCGTTTGTCTCTTTGTCGTTTCGAGTATCGGCAAGGTACCGGTAGATCGAGTGGCACGCGCAGGGCTTCCGTTTTTGCTGGTCAGCCTCGTCGTATTGTTGATGGTCACCTTCGTACCCTTCATTTCCCTTTGGCTGCCAGGACTCTTCATGGATTGAATCGACGATAATGACTCGGATCCTTCTTGTTTTGTTCAGGTGATTGCCTACCTAGGTCATCGGCAGACTCGGGCCCAAAAGTTGCTTGGGTACGCCGGGAGCGTTGAATGCAGATTATTTTTGGGGTTGGACTTCACTCTTGACGTGGAGCTGTACGGATATGAAGAACGAAAGACGGGACAGGCGGGTATTGGCGATCAGTAGCTTGCCAGCAGTAGGGAGTGCGGGGCTGAAAAACATCATCGGCGTATTGGGTACTCGGGTCATACCAGTGCCCTCGCTCCTGATCAGCGGTTTGGGCAATATGGCGGGACACAAGCGTTTTGTAGTACCCTTTAGAGACCTCTTACATGAGGCAATGCGCATGGCTGAGGAGCAAGGTTTTGAGCTTGTGTTATATACAGGATATCTGAGCACACCGGAGCAAGTCGATGATATATTGGAGCTGATTGACGATTACCGCCATCAAATACACGCCGTAGTTGTCGATCCGGTGTGTGGAGACGGCGGCAAGCCATACGTCTCGGAAAACCTCATTCATAGCTTTGACCGGCTACTGAAAATTGCTGATGTAGCCACACCCAATAGAACGGAGCTAGCCCTCGTGCAAGGACTGAGCGTCGAAAATGATGTATCATCACTAATCGACGCTTTCGTCAAACGTTATCCAAGTATCGCGTTGATCACGACAGGGGTGTTATGGGAGCGCGAGATTGGGAACTACTTGACCCTCGGTGATCATACCGAAGTGCTAAGGCACTCAATGGAGGTGGACAGACTACTCTCGGGTACTGGAGATTTG